>CADBNP010000351.1 GCA_902796095.1 uncultured Aeromonadales bacterium
ATACGAAGTAAATGTAAATTATTGATTATATTAGTAATATCTAAAATTTCAGAAAATTCTGATGCGTTCGCCCTGAACAACTTGAAATCTTTTGATTTTGATGTTTTTGAGTGGATTCCGTATCAGATGGGATTTGCTGAACTTTGACTGCCAGGATGTTGTTTAAAAATGTAAGAGAGTGCATCTTATGTTACACACTCTCTCAATCTGATAGCTTCTACAGCTTATTTTGACTTAATCTGTGCCATTTCCTTCAGAATACGCTTTTCCCTGCGTCGCATAAAGTACCAGGTCAGAGTTACGCAGACTGACACGATGGCGACTATGATCGTGGCAAGAGCATTGATTTTAGGATTTACGCCCCGGCGGACACTGGAAAATACCAGCATCGGCAGTGTGGTTGATTTCGGACCGGCTACAAACTGGGAGATTACAATGTCATCCAGAGTCAGAGTGAAGGCCAGCAGCCATCCGGATATGATTGCCGGTGTCAGAGAAGGCAGGGTAATGAATACAAAAACCTTGAATGGTGTGGCACCGAGATCCAGTGCTGCTTCTTCTATCGACAGATCTGTCTCCTTGAGACGGGCACGCACGATAACAGTTACATACGCCGAGGTAAAGGTGACCATTGCTATCCAGATGGTGAAAACTCCGCGATCCGGAAAACCGTCCATCTGTCTCAGAACCGGATACAGGAAAGATCCTTCTGTGATTCCGAAATTTTCCGTAATCCATCCTGCAAGGGCGTGAGAACCGTTTGCCGTGGCTATGAACATGAGCAGCAGCGACAGACCTGTGATCACTTCAGGCATAACCATCGGTGCGGTGATGCTGAAGGAGAATATGCCCTGACCTCTGAAACGTCCGAAGCGGGCCAGAACAAACGCAGCCAGAGTTCCTATTATCACGGACATTGTCGCCGCACAGAATCCTATGGACAGAGTAAGATAGATTGCATGAAGAAACTCTTCATCATGAAAAAGGGCAGAGTACCACTCAAACGAAAAGCTCTTCCATACGGTTACAAGTTTGGATGAATTGAATGAGTAGGCGATAAGTATGATTATTGGTGCATAAAGAAACACCAGTCCAATAAAGAGAAAGAGATACCGCCACTTGGAACGAATATGAGGTGTCTGAGAACTCATTATGATTTTACCTCGTTAGCCCGCTGAACCTTGAAAAACCACATAATTGGAGCTATTACCAGTCCCAGCATGATTACTGCTATAGTTGAAGCCAGTGGCCAGTCTCTGTTGTTGAAGAAGTCCTGCCATAGCAACTGACCGATAAGTACGGCATCAGGACCTCCGAGGAGCTCCGGAATGACGAATTCACCGATTGCAGGTATGAATACAAGCATCGAGCCTGCTATCACTCCGTTTTTGGTTAAAGGAAGCAGAACTCTGAAAAATGTTGTTATAGGGCGGGCTCCGAGATCCAGGGAAGCCTCGATGTAGCTGTAATCAACTCTGGAAATGGCGTTGTACAGCGGCATGATCATAAACGGCAGATACGCGTATACGATACCAACATAGACGGCGAACTGGGTGTGAAGCATGGTAATCGGTTCGTCAATGATGTGAAAAAACAGCAGTACCTGGTTTATAAAACCGGTATCGCTTAGCAGTCCCATCCATGCGTATACTCTGATAAGAAAGGATGTCCAGCTTGGAAGAATAACCAGCATGAGAAGAATACTTCTCATGGTCGGTGTGGCATGAACGATGGACCAGGCCAGGGGATATCCTATCACCAGACAGCAAAGCGTTGATATGAAGGCTACCTTGAGAGACTGCCAGTAACCGAGCAGATAGAGGTTGTTGTCAAGCTCGTGCAGCATTTTCGTAAACCAGCACGGCTCATCCTTCTGGATTTCGCCTCCAGTTTCAGATCCTTCATCTGTTTCAAACTCGTCGAGACCAAGATCATCACCGCTCAGAACAAATTTGTAGTTGTTGAAGTTCAGCTTGATGTCCAGCTTGCCGTCTTCATAGTTGGCAATCGGTGAATATGGCGGCATCTGCCCGTCTACCATTTCCGAGAAACTGATTTTGAAAATGATCAGAAACGGAATAATAAAGAACAGAATCATCCACAGGTAAGGAACCGCCAGCACCAGGCTGCTGCCCTTGAACTTTATTTTTGAAATTCTGCTTTTGAATATACCCTTAAGCTTCGCACTTCGGTTGTTTACAATGGCCATTTGATGCTTCCGGTAGGTGGCTAGATAGTGAGAACGACAGCTGAATCAGGCTCCCAGTGGAGATAAACCTTGTCATCCCAGGAAGGCTGATTATTGCGGAAACGATCCACATTAGGTATTGTAACAGTCATGATTTTGCCGCTGGCTATTTTGACGTGGTATATGGATATATCACCCATGTATGCAATGTTCTGTACAGTGCCTTCTGCGTAATTGTAGCGGCGATCCTTCGGTTCATCTCGCTCAATCCAGATTTTTTCCGGTCTTAACGCAACGGTAACCTTCATTCCGTCGGCAATGTTTGTACCTGAATTGATGTAAATCGGGTGCAGAAGCTCATTTGTTTCGATAACGGTGTGGGCACTGTCGTTTTCACCGAGCTCACCTTCGAAAAGATTGACAGAACCAATGAACTCAGCTGTGAAAACACAGTTAGGGTTTTCGTATATTTCCTCAGGATCTCCCACCTGGATCAGCTCGCCCTTGTCCATGATGGCAATGCGGCCGGCCATGGTCATGGCTTCTTCCTGATCGTGGGTAACCATCACGCAGGTAACTCCCACCTTTTCGATGATATCAACCAGTTCCAGCTGCATCTTTACTCTGAGTTTTTTATCAAGAGCTCCCATAGGTTCATCAAGCAGAAGCAGTTTCGGTCTTTTGGCAAGGGATCTGGCCAGGGCAACACGCTGTCTCTGACCGCCTGACAGCTGATACGGCTTGCGGTTGCGGTAGTCGGTCATATGAACGAGCTCCAGCATCTGATCAACTCTTTCGCTGATTTCCTTTTTCGGCAGTTTGTCCTGCTTGAGACCGAATGCTATGTTCTGCTCTACGGTCATATGAGGGAAAAGAGCATAGGATTGAAACATCATGTTTACCGGGCGCTTGTATGTCGGCACCTTGGAGAGATCCTGTCCGTCGATAATAATCTCGCCGCTGGTAGGAGTTTCAAGTCCGTCGAGCATTCGCAGAAGTGTTGATTTTCCGCATCCGGATGAGCCGAGAAGTGCAAAGATTTCACCCTGATATATGGTCAGATCCACATCATCGACAGCCTTGACGCCTCCGTCAAAAATCTTGGTAAGCTTTCTTATCTGTACCAGAGGCTTTCTTTTCTGAATATCCTCAACTGACGGTTTGTTCGGGTTCTGCTGCTTTCGCACATCCTTGGCCTGTGCTGAAGTGCCGGCGGAATCTCTGTTTTCCGCAGCAGAAAGGTTTTCGTTACTGTTTTTCTCTTCCATATCAACCTACCGATGGTCTAAAATTGAAACAACCGAGTCCCTCGTCTCAAATCGTGTAATATATCCGAATGCACTTAAAAATCAACAGAAAATAGTTTTTTTTCGGTGTGTTTCTGATATTTCAGATCTGCAGTACTGTCGTTCCGCAAATTCCTCTGCAAAGCACAATTGTGCCACTGATTTGAGTTCGCTATTCGCTCAGAGATTGAGTGTTCCTATGGCTACAGCGGCAGCCTGTGCTCTTTTGGTTCCTCTGTTTTCCTTGACTATGGAGTAGAGCTTGTCTTTAGCTGCATTTTTGTCGCTGGAGTACTCCCAGTAATAGACAAAACAGTCAGCGGCGTTGTCCACATCTCCTTCAATGGCCAGTATTTCGGCAAGATTTTTCCATGCAACCGGCCTGTCGGGGTTGATTTCAACAGACTTTCGGAGATTCTTTTTGGCCTTGTCATTTTTGCCGAGTTTGGCATATGCATACCCGAGACTGTAGTAGAGCTCCGCATTCTTTGGATGCTTTGATTTGCAGCTTTCGAGTATTTTGATCCCTTCATCCAGCCTGCCGTTTCTTACGCTGTCAATACCGTACTGACATCTGTCCGAACTCTGCATATGTCTTTCCTGAGAGTGACCACGGGTGCCGGTTCCTGAGGATTCCGTATATCGGCTGCCCCGGTTCATCTGTCTGATGTCGGAAGGGGTCAGTCTGTACGCCCTGTTCGGCGGTGTTTCAAGCATGGCAAGGCGGATGTTCTGCGGAACTCCGTACTGCCTGTACAGATCGTTCAGATCGAGACTTATGCTGCGGGCACGGTTGGTGTCTCTGTGTCTTTCCATGGCCCTGTGTACACTCATTGAAGCGGAAGTATCGGCATGACGGTTGTAGCCTGCTGCAAAAATCAGAAAGCAGGCACTGCTGCACTGTTTTGTACCTTCAACCCTGGTGTCTACTTTATGTCTGTATACATAGTCAGCTATTGTGGCGGCCTCATCAAGATTTCCGCCGTTGCTGTTGAGAAGAACAACACTGACAGGATTTCCGGATTGGTTCATTCGCCCTGCCAGACTCAGAAACTGGCGATCATCGTTTTTTCCGATTTCTCCGGATATTGTTATGCAGGGTGTTCCGTCCCGGGTTATTCCGCTTTTTAAACGGGCTGCACCTGAGGTTTCAATAAACCCAAAAAAGCAGATAGTGAGTACAGCTGTTTTTATGATGGATTTCAGCATAATTAAAAATTCCTTTTTTCTTGTCTGAACCTGAACTGTAAATGCTGCATAACAGATCAGAACTCTGGATGAAACTATCTCAACAATTTTTCCATATTAGTTCAAACCGGGGTGTGATGTGAACCAAATGAGACGCATTTTTTTGGCATCGGCAATGGACCTGGATTCGGTGATTTTGAAGTCTGTTATTTTGTGTTTTTTATGTTTTCTTTGAAAAAAGTTTAAAAGTTAAGATTTTAAATGCTCTAAACTTTCAAATTTTAAGCAAAATTGCCGATATATTAAGCAGGAGGGAGTTAGATTTTGATACGGGGAGGTGGCTATGACGCAGGAAGCTTTACTGTCTGTAGTATCAAACCTGATGCCGATCAGGGCCGGAGTACTGAAATTCAAAAAAGGTGTTAAAAAGGTCTTTAAGGCAGACTGGTCCAGAAATATAGACGAACACGATGAAACCAACGAGGAAGGATACGTATCAGCTCACCACGACAGTCGTGAACCATCTGTCACCGAAGAAAATCCTGCGGATATTTCTGGACATGTTGATCTCGTTGTCTGACGGGTTAGATTCCCAAAGTTACTAAAACAAAGGCAACACACGGAAATGCAGCCTTTGTTCTAAAAATTCTGCTGAATTCAGCTCAGACCTGGAAACTGTCTGGATACATGATTTTCTATTTTCCTTTCTTGTGGTATCTCTGCAGTGTGAAGGTAACAGGATTTGAACTTATTGTCTGTCCTGAACTGGTGGTGACTCTTACCACAACCGTATGATCACCGCGATCAACGTTTGTCAGCGTGGCAGAAAGATTGTTGACACCTGTCGCTATCGGATTGCCGTCCATAAGCAACTCCACCCTCGAACCGGGCATGACGTTTGTTGCAGAACCTGACACCGTAACAATGCCCTCATTGTTTCTTATTACCTCACCGTTAGATGGCGAAGTGACAGAAAGCACAGGAGAACCTGCAGTGTAGTTGCCGCCTGAACTTCCCATTCCGCTGCCGCCGGTGTTAGTGTTCATTTCGCTCTGAATTGCAATATTTGTTTCCCGGACATCTATTTTCTTTACATTTGATACACCCTCGGGTGCTGTGTCTGAAAAATGTACCGTACCGTTCGCGTCTGTCCACTGGTGAATGTCACCGAAGGCTGTTCCCGAGAATAAGGCGGCCGTCAGCAGAAAAAACAGTGATGATCCCTTCATATAAACACTCTCCCACCATATATTAAGCAATGCTTCGATTATACTTTAATTCAAGATTTTTTAATTATGGCGGAGATCAAATTTCCGTCTGAATTCGGTGAGTGACGACGGACATAGGATTGTGATATTTCCTCAATTATTGAAGCTCAGATAAGT
Organism: uncultured Aeromonadales bacterium; assembly: GCA_902796095.1. GTDB lineage: Bacteria > Pseudomonadota > Gammaproteobacteria > Enterobacterales > Succinivibrionaceae > UBA2804. Next base: position 6,048 of record CADBNP010000351.1, read on the forward strand.
AAGGCTTTTTTGATGAATGCAGAAGCAATGAAATTAAAATCATGCTATCCTTTGACGTAATTTTCAGCTGTTTACATTCATCAGGCAGGTAATTCGTGTTGCTCTGTGTCTGCTGACTGCATTCAGTATTTTTTCTGTTCAATTCAGTGAGAACTGGTATGTTTAGAAGTTTTGTAAATAAATTTTTTTCTATCTTGTTTGTTATGCTTTTGCTGCCGGCCACAGCTCAGGCAAAGGAATCGGTGCCGTGGCTGGTTTATCTGTACCTGACCGGTTCAGATCTGGAGTCTGGAGACGGCGAACCTGACAGTGGGGGAAGTGCAACATCAGATTTTCAGGAAATAATCGAGGGAAGTGTCGGCAAGAATGTTCGTTTTCTGATCCTGACAGGGGGTTCGGAAGAGTGGCAGAATGAGATCGTATCCAGTAAGCATCTTGAAGTTTATGAGGTGTTTAATGGTGATGTTAACCGTCTGCAGCG
>CADBNP010000352.1 GCA_902796095.1 uncultured Aeromonadales bacterium
ACTTGTTACAAAGTGTCTGGAATTATAAAGAAGTATAAGATTGTTGAACAGCTTAAAGAGTACGATCTAGTGAAGGAATTCGGCGAGGGTGTTGACAGAATCTATCGGGATATGAAAGCCGCAGGTCTTCGTGAGCCTGAATACAGACAGAGCGGATTCATGCTGAAAGCAAGACTTAGGAATCAGAATTATTTGGATGAAGAGTGCAATGTGTCCTGTGATGCAGATCTACCCGATTTCTGATCCGGTTGAATATTCGTAAATTTCTTCCTGTTCACTGATCCTTTTGATCTTACAGACTTTCGTTTTGTCGGCTACAAAACAATTTCGACAACAAGTATTGCTTCATGTTCAAGAGCCTTCTGGCTCTTCTCTTCTTTTAAACTTACACCTATGTGTTTTTCTCCGGTTCACAGCCTCTGCAGAAAGGCAAACTCCCTGCCTCTTTGTGAGTAGTAACTTTACCAACTGTATGCTTCTGTCGAATTTTTAATCGTATATTGCTTTTATACATCATGTTTTTTACAATAAGTGGATAATTGTGGGATTTTGTGGATTTTTATGTTTTTGTAGAGAGTCGCTGGTATGCTGCGTGGTGCTCATGCCGTTACTTTGGACAGTAAGGGCAGGATTACAATACCTACTAGATATCGCTCTTTTCTTGCTGAAGAGTGCGAAGGAAAGTTTGTGTGTACCATAGATATTCAGCACCCGTGCCTGTTGCTTTTCCCTCTCAATAAATGGGAGGTGCTGGAGAAGAAACTCAGCAGATTATCAAGTATTAACGAGCATGAAAGAAGACTTCAGCGACTGCTGCTCGGAAATGCCATTGACTGCGAGTCGGATTCGAATGGCAGAGTCCTTATCACTCCTGTTTTGCGGGAACACGCTTCTCTGGAGAAAAATATTATGCTTGTGGGTCAGCTGAACAGATTTGAAATCTGGTCAGAAACCTGCTGGAAGGAAACAATCAGTTCCGACATGGAAAAATTATCTGCTGCCACATGGTCTGAATCTGAAGGCTTGAAAGGTTTTACGCTAAATGACACCGAATAATCACATAACAGTCCTTCTTAACGAAGCTGTGGATGGTTTGTCTGTGGTTCCCGACGGAATTTACTTTGACTGTACCTTTGGTCGGGGAGGTCATTCCAGACTGATCCTTTCAAAACTCGGACCGAAGGGGAGACTTTTTGCCTTTGACAGGGATCCGAGGGCTGTTGAAGCCGCTAAATCAATTGAGGATTCCAGATTTTCTATAATTCATGATCGTTTTTCCAATATCAGATCTGTTGCTGATGCTTTAGAACTTACGGGAAAGGTAAACGGAATGCTTTTTGATCTCGGAGTGTCTTCTCCTCAGTTGGATGATCCAGGACGCGGTTTCAGTTTTAATCAGGATGGACCGCTGGATATGAGGATGGATCCCACGAGGGGAATAAGCGCAGCCGAGTGGTTGAACACCGCTTCGGAGGATGATATCGCCTGGGTTCTGAAGGAATTCGGGGAGGAGAGGTTTGCCCGGAAGATAGCCCGTGCGATTGTTACTGACCGAAGGATTAAACCTTATGATAGGACAGTGGAACTTGCTGAAATGATTTCACGTGTTGTTAAGACCAGGGAGCAGCATAAGCATCCGGCCACCAGAAGTTTTCAGGCAATTCGCATATACATAAATTCAGAACTGGAAGAAATCAGGAAGGCTCTAAAGGACAGCCTTGATGTTCTTGCACCGGGGGGCAGGATCGCGGTAATCAGTTTTCACTCTCTTGAAGACAGAATTGTTAAGAATTTTTTCAGAAGTGAATCCCAGGTGCAGGATCTTCCTCCGGGACTTCCTTTAATGGAATGCGATATAAAAAGCAGTTTACACCTTTCGGTACTCGGTAAACCGGTTAAGCCGTCTGCAGCTGAGATTGAAATGAATGCAAGATCCCGATCCGCAGTGCTTAGGGTGGCGGAGCGGACAGGAGTATAAATGAGCGGTTTTTCCTTCAGTTTACACAAGGTTATATTGCGTGATCTTGTAGAACACAGGTTCATCATCTTTCTGTACGGGCTGATTGTTCTGATGATGTTTATGACAATCATCATTACCGCTGATACCAAGGTTGAAATTACACAGGTGGAGCGGATCAGCAGAGAGGCTGATGAACTGAACAATGAGTGGCTTAATTTGTTTCTGGAGGAACAGACTCTGCTTGAGCATTCCAGAGTTATGACAGAAGCAGAGCATAAACTTCACATGATCCGTCCGTCATTGTCTAATGAAAAAATAGTGGAAGAATAGCATATCAGTTATGGTTGCAGTGAAAGGAAAGAACAGTCGAAAAAAAATACAGAAACCGATACCGATCTTTATAAGGTGGAGGTACAGGCTTACTGTTGCCTGTGTGTTTGTTGCCCTTTGTTCTCTCTTTTTAAGACTTTCGTGGATACAGGTAATAGATCCTGACCGTCTCATTCAGGAAGGCGATATGCGTTCAGTTCGCAAGCTTTCTACGGATTCGACAAGAGGAATTATAACCGATCGTAACGGCGTTGCACTGGCTGTGTCCATTCCTGTGAAGGCTGTTTACTGCGATCCGAAGATTCTTCATGATAAAAATTCTATTGATCAGGTAAAGGCCTGGAAGGCGATATCTGAAGTACTGGATGTTCCATATGACGAAATGATGGAAAAAATATCCAATCCGAGACGCAGATTTGTTTATCTTCAGAGACAGGTTACCAATTCTGTGGCTGAGTACATAGAAAGTCTGAAGCTTGAGGGCGTTTATATCAAAAATGAGTATAAACGGTACTATCCGACCGGAGAGATTAATGCACAGCTGGTGGGTATTACCAACATTGATGACCACGGCATAGAGGGTGTTGAGCGCAGTTTTGACGACTGGCTCAGTTCTTCTCCGGAGGAGCAGAGAGTAAGAAAGGATGCCCGCGGTCATATCATAGAACAGCTTGGAGTAATTAAAGAGGGCAAGAAGGGCGGCAGCATCGCTCTCAGTATTGATCAGCGTCTTCAGTCAATAGCGTACAGCTCTGTCAAGTCAAACTATGAGGAAAGGCAGGCAACCTCAATTTCTGTTGTTCTCGTTGACATCCGATCCGGAGAAATTCTGGCAATGGTCAATGCTCCTTCCTTTAATCCGAATCTTCACACCAAGTATGAGAGCTTCAGAGCCAGAAACCGGGCAATTACCGATACCTATGAACCGGGCTCCACAGTGAAGCCGATTGTTGCCATAAGTGCGCTTGAGCACAACATTACCAACTGGGGGGAGGTATTTGACACCCGTCCGTTCAGAGTGTACCGCAAGACGGTTACCGACAGTCACCATATGGCATCAGGCAATCTGGAGAGCATAATCAAGTACTCATCCAATGTCGGTATGGCTCGAATATCACTCAGAATGAACCCTAACGATATTGTAAAAACATTTAACGATTTCGGGTTGGGTGTGAGTCCGGATCTCGGGCTTGTGGGGGAGGTTTCCGGTATGGTTCCCCATCGCTCAAGATGGTCGGATATAGAAAAGGCTACAATAGGATTTGGCTACGGACTCAGAATTTCACCGGTTCAGCTCGCAAGTGCGTATACTACGATAGCAAATTACGGTATTCATAAGCCGCTGTCAATTCTGAAACTTGATCCGGAACAGTATCCGAAGGGAGAGAGAGTTGCCAGTGAAAAGATAATGAAGCGGATGTGCAAGACCCTAGAAACGGTTGTAGAAGGCGGAACAGGAAAGCAGGCACGGATCAGCGGTTATACGGTTGCCGGTAAAACAGGTACGGCGAAGGTTGCTGTTGCCGGTGGCTACGGCAAGGATTATGTCGGAACTTTCGTAGGATTTGCTCCGGCTTCAAATCCTCGTTTTGTCATGGTTGCCATTGTAAACGAGCCTAAGAAGGGTGGTGTATACGGAGGTGTTGTAGCCGGTCCTATGTTTTCAGAAATAATGGGAGCTGCTCTGCAGCTGTATAACGTTCCGCCTGATGAAAACGGTTCGAAGGATCCAGTTAAGGTGGTTAAATTGGGAAATCGCAAATGAACAGTCTGGAATCTATAAAGGCTTTTACCGGTTTTGATTCTAAGCTCAAAGTCGGTGATCTTCAGTCTGACAGTCGCAAGGTAGTGCCCGGTGATGTTTTTGTCGCTGTTCGCGGACAGATTCAGGATGGCAGAAAATATATAGATCAGTCGGTAGAAAAAGGTGCAGCTGCTGTAATATATGAGAATTCCGACGGATTCAGGTATGAAAAGGACGGGATAGTTTCCATCGGGGTATCAGATCTTGAGCAGAAGCTTCCCGCCATTGCCAGTGTTTTCTATGGTGAGCCAAGCAGAAAGATCGGACTTATCGGGATTACCGGTACCAACGGCAAAAGCTCAACTGCCTATTATGTAGCCCAGTTCTTCGGCTATCTTGGAATAAAATGCGGAATTGTAGGAACTGTAGGCAACGGATTTGTCGGTGATCTCAGAACTTCTGTAAATACTACTCCAGGTCCTGTTGAGATCCAGCGTGAGCTTATGCGTCAGATTGATTCCGGAGCAGAATATGTGGCAATGGAGGTGTCAAGTCACGGAATAGCCCAGGGAAGAATTAACGGACTCACTTTTTCCTCCACGGTATTTACAAATATAAGCCGTGATCATCTTGATTTTCATAAGACCTTTGATGCCTATTTCAATGTCAAGAAGGGATTTATTCTGGCAAATAACGGGAAAAGTGCTGTTATAAACAGTGATGATCCTGTGGTTTTTAACGGCCTGATGTCTGAAATTAATCAGGACACGCTGATAACCGTGGGAAAAACAGGAAAATTCCGTATTACAGACATAAAAGCTGAAAAGAAGGGAACGTCCTTCAGATTAAAAACGGAACACGGTGAAAATACAGTTGTAGTCCCTTTAATCGGTGCTTTTAATGTTTATAACGCCGTTGAAGCCTATGCTGCTGTCTGTGCATCTCTGAAAATTTCGGATGACAGACTGATTGGAGCGTTTTCTTCGCTGATTCCTCTTAAAGGAAGAATGGAGATGTTTCATGCAGAATCTCATCCTCTCTGCCTTGTAGATTACGCCCATACTCCTGACGGCGTTGAGAAGGCTCTTGCCGGAGCAAGGGAGCACACGGCAGGAAAACTTATCTGTGTAGTAGGCTGTGGCGGCGACCGGGACACCGGAAAGCGTCCGATGATGGCGACTGCCGCATCGGCTTTGAGTGATTATCTTATTTTAACTGACGATAATCCCCGCACAGAGGATCCTGAGGTGATAATCAGAGATATGCTTAAGGGAAATATTACCTGCGGCTACGAGATTATCCATGATCGTGAGTCAGCTATAAGAAAGGCCGTTTCTCTTGCCACTCCTTCTGATACGGTGATTGTTGCAGGGAAGGGACATGAGGATTATCAGATTATCGGAACTGAGAAAAGGCATTTTAGTGATCAGGAAGTTTTGAGGAATATTCTGGGTATATGATTTCATTGAAATTGTCGCAGATAGCGCAGGCTGTTGACGGAAAACTCACCGGTGAAGATATTGAGGTTTCATCTGTAACAACGGATTCGAGAGTTACAGAGGGAAATGAACTTTTTCTGGCATTGAAAGGCGAGAAGTTTGATGCCCATGATTTTGTGGCCTCGGCTGTTGCAAACGGAGCCAGAGCTCTGGTTGTATCCAGAAAACCGGACACTTCCGTACCTTATATCCTGGTTGATGATACAAGAATAGCTCTTGGCAGACTTGGTGCGTACCTTAAGAGTCTGCTGGCACCTAAAACTGTGGGTATTACCGGAACCTGCGGCAAAACTTCCGTCAAGGATATGCTTTCGTCCATTCTCCGCCTTGATGGAAGTACTCTGGCAACCGACGGTAATTTCAACAATGATATCGGAGTTCCTCTGACGCTGCTTCGACTGAAGCCTGAACATAAGTATGCTGTTATTGAAATGGGAACAAACCATCCCGGCGAGATTTCCTATACGACCAATCTTGTCAGACCGGATATCTGTCTGATTAACAATATCGGATATGCTCATATTGAGGGATTCGGTTCTCTTGAAGGTGTTTTCAGGGCAAAGATGGAAGTGTACGAGGGACTGACTTCGGATGGAACTGCTGTTTTCTCGCGGGACAGCGAATTTTTTGAACAGTTTGCCTCAGCTGATCATCATCGTCATGTAAGTTTTGGCCTTACTCCCGAGGCTGATGTTTATGCTGAAAATCCTGTATGCAGAGAGGGCGGCTGCTATGAATTTACTCTTAACGCAGCAGGAAACAGAGAAACCGTAAGACTTCGGGTCCCCGGGATACATAATGTTTCAAATGCA
>CADBNP010000353.1 GCA_902796095.1 uncultured Aeromonadales bacterium
TCCCTGACCTCCAGCCGCCATATCGGCAGATCTGAAATCGCAGATGACATCTATTCCGGTGAGATGGGCAAGAAGAGCTCCCGAACCCAGCTGTACTGTAAAACCAAGTTCGGGACGGTGCCGCACAGTCTGACCGTGGGAGCCTATGGCGGCAACATCCTCTGCTCTGACATCCGCTTTTTTCAGCAGTTGGTTAACTCCGTCTGCAAAAACTCTGCTGATTTCAACGGATACGGCGCCGGATTTATCAGTTTCGTTATCTCCCGGCGTACACAGTCCGTGCATTGTCTTAAGCAGCTTTTCCGGCCATTTCCCCCCGGCTGCGGCAATCACCTTCGCCTGGTTTCCGTCAAATTCAGCCAGAACAAGATCGATTCCGTCCATGCTGGTTCCTGACATGATACCGATATACAGTTCTCTTTTATGCTCCATTACAAACTCTCTTCCGTTTTCGTTGCCGCCTAATTCGGTTCAGTGCCTGGTTTTGATTCCCGGTGAATATTTTTCAGGGGAATTCGTTGCCGCCGGGATTTGCAGCTGGGGCGGCTTCCACGAACGGCAACATTAAACTAAATTCCTTCCGGCTATATTCTAGAACAGTGCCATAGGCTATAATACCACAGGTTTTTTATTCGATTTCTGAAAAAGGTATATGATGGCAACGATAGAAGAAGCATTAGCCGAAATTAAACGGGGCACTGATGAGATCCTCGTTGAGGAAGAACTGGTAAAGAAGTTAAAGGAAGGTCGTCCGCTGCGCATCAAGCTTGGTATGGATCCTACAGCACCGGATATTCATCTCGGTCATACTGTTATTCTTAACAAACTGAGAACATTTCAGAATCTGGGTCACGAAGTTTATCTGCTTATCGGTGATTTTACAGCTCAGGTCGGTGATCCTACCGGTAAGAATGCCACACGTCCGCCGCTTTCTCCGGAGAAAATCAGGGAAAACGCGAAGACATATGCGGAGCAGGCTTTCAAGATCCTTGATCCCGCCAGAACACATATTGTGTACAATTCGGAATGGCTGGACAAACTTGGTGCCACCGGCATGATCAAACTTGCATCCCATCAGACAGTGGCCCGCATGATGGAGAGAGATGACTTCAAGAAACGATATACTGCAGGTCAGTCCATAGCCATTCATGAATTTATCTATCCGCTGCTTCAGGCCTATGATTCTGTTCATCTCAAGGCTGATGTGGAGCTTGGAGGCTCAGATCAGAAGTTCAATCTGCTGATGGGACGCGAACTGCAGAAGGATATGAACATGGCTCCGCAGTGTACTCTGACCATGCCCCTTCTTGTTGGTCTGGACGGCGTCAAGAAAATGTCAAAGTCTGCAGGTAACTACATAGGAATTCATGATTCTCCGGATGACATGTTCGGAAAGATCATGTCCATAAGTGATGATCTTATGTGGAACTATTTTGAACTTCTGTCCGCAAGACCTCTGAGTGAAATTGAATCCTTCAGGGAACAGGTGGCTGGCGGTGCAAATCCGCGAGATCTCAAGATCCTCCTGGCAAAGGAAATCATAACACGCTATCACTCCGCCGCCGAGGCTGAGACAGCCGAAACCTCCTTCATCAACAGATTCTCAAAGAACGCTCTGCCTGAGAATATCCCTGAGGTTACAGTGGATGCAGCTTCCGATGAAGGAATTCCGGTCACCAATCTGCTTAAGAGTGCCGGCCTTACAGCCACAACCTCTGATGCAAGACGCATGATCCAGCAGAATGCAGTTAAATGCAACAGTGAGCCGGTAACTGACGATAAAATGATTGTGGCCAGGGGCAGTAACGAGATCTGGCAGGTGGGAAAGCGTCGCTTTGCAAGAGTGGCGGTAAAATAAGCCGAATTTGTTTCTATACTTCACTCAAAACCTCATTCATAAATGGATGGGGTTTTTTATTGTGATCGGCACACATTTTTATGGAGAGTCCATTTTCTATAGGGTGAAAGTCACGGATTTGGCATCTAGTGGCCAGAGTTAGCGAAAACACAGCGTTGGCTATGAAACCGGGCTTGATAGCATAAACCAGGCATGGCTTACATAGTCTTAATGGGTTACTTGTGTAAATTTAGGACTTTGATTTATGGGGGCGGGGCGTTGCTAGATAGATAGTTATCTTGTCTGCACAAGAGTAATATGAATAAATCAAAAAATAGAAATTGATATTAAGATCCCCAACTTCTCAATAATATCACCTCGCATAGCATAGTTCATCCTCAAAAAAAAATTTTTTTCTAAAAAAAATTTGCTTGGATGCCAACTATTCCCAGTCAGCCGGTCGGGATGTACGGTTATTTTCCTGATACAGTCCTTACCAGAGTCTCATCAAACTCCGTGAGCTCTGCGTTCTGAATTCTGATGAATTCCCTGAACTCCATGATGCGACTTACGGTTTCGCTACGGCGGTTCCGTTTGTTCTCCAGTTCAGTCAGCTGTTCCCGTACCGTCTGAAGCTCTGAAACCACATGGTTGTAATTTTTCCGAGATTCAGCCTGGCTGATGAGCTACTGCAGAAGCTCCTCTTCTCTTTTGCGGAGTTTTTCCTCATCGCGTTGATTGTTTTCCGCAAGAAGTCTTTCGATGTTACGCTCCATCTGCTCCTGAAAACCATCATGCTCCTTCAGGAATCCGTTAAAGGCAGAGAGGCATGCCGCCTTGAGTTCATCCTCTTTAACGGTTCTGGCGTGGCAGACGAGATCGGTCTTTTTCGGATAAAGTCTGGTCAGACAGTGCCATACCACGGATTTCTTGCCGCGGTTGTTGGGTTTTGTGGAAGTTTTCGTCACATTCGCTGCAGAATACAATCTGGGAAAAAGCAAGGCGGCTACTGAAACCGCATTTTCTGCCGTTTGCTGTGACACAGGTGATCCGGTGCACCAGTTCATCCTGCACTTTGAGAAAGATGTGTTTTGGAATAATGGACTCATGGGAGTTGTCTTGCAAGGTGAATACTTTGCATCCCTTTACAGGACACGATTTCTGAGATTGCATTTTATAGTGACATTTATGGTGAAATATATAGTGACATGTCATCGTAAATATGATATGATGTCTCCATAAATTTGAACATGGGGATGGAGCAAGATGAATCTTGGGATCGAATCTGAGACACTTGAGTTCAAAAAGACAACAGGCGAAGTCGATAAAGCTATGGATAACATCGCCAGCATGTTGAACAAGCACGGACATGGAACACTTTACTTTGGAGTTTCTCCCGACGGAGAGGTCACAGGACAGCAAATCAGTGCATCA
>CADBNP010000354.1 GCA_902796095.1 uncultured Aeromonadales bacterium
AGTCACGTTCCCTGCAGCTCTGTTCCCTCTTCATCATGATGGGTAGAAAAATGTGATTCCCATATTAAAAATTAATTATGAAACGACAAGAAATTTAACTGCGGATGTCGGTTAGGAAAATCAAAATGCTATGTAAAAACAGTACATTATGCGGTTCCACTTCGACTACATCATCGGTTCAGGCTGATTCCGCCATTCCGATTCCCTTTATCATGCGCTCCGGAACTTTTAAACTGACGCTTCCAGAATTTGATCCCTCTCATTTCCACTGCTGCACACCTGTATTTCCGCCTCAGAGACGGAAGAAGAAAAGCCAGCCTTAATGCATGATATAAGAAAACTGACAGATTACGAAAATAGGCGGATCTGGAACGCCTCAGCACCTGTACTGAAGATCCGTTATCAGCGACAACAGTAATCTGACTCCGGAGGAATGCCTTCATCTCACTTGGAGCACTGCTCTTAAAAATCATGGCATCCGGTGTTTTCCTGATCATAAAATCAGGAAGCAGGTGCCCGTTAAAGGAAAGTCTGCGGATGATGAAAGACAGAATACCGCCCTTTATCAGATTCTCCGCCGGCTTCAGCGCCATGCTTCTCAGTTCTTCCTCCGTACAGGACACGTTTTTTTCACAGGAACTCAATTCTGCAATTTTCTTCAGGATTTCGACAGGATGAATATTTTCCTCAAAAAATTCCGGTCCCTTCAAAAAATGTGCAAGAGCCAGATTAATGCAGGCGGCCGTGCCGTAGCAGCATGAATTGTTGTATTTTCTGAATCTTCGCCAGAGAATTTTCATCAGCGTAAAGTACGTGCATCTGAGAAAAGGCAGCGTCATATGATGAACCAGGTGACTTCTCACAAACATATAGAATGTCATGGCGCTTTCCTTCGTCTTAAAGTCCTCCTGCCATGAGGATACGCCGTTCAGGGATATAACATTGAAGTCATTGGAATATGAAAAATCGATGTCATCGCCTCTGATGAAGAACGGAAGAGAGTAGTTTACCGCATACTTCACCGGGAAAAAGAAGAACCACCAGGCACCGTATCTTCTGCAGTCAGTTTCAGTTTCATTTTCAAAAATTTTTTCCGGTGCTCTTAAATCAAAATTTCGGTTAATGGAATGACAGCCTCCGTCGAACCATGCTCCGTTTTCCCACTGGAGATATTTCCTGCTTTCGTACAGCATGGCTCCGCTGACGGCCAGGGCAGGATCCTGTGCATGCCGCAGAAATGACATGGTTCTGAACACCGATCCGGGTTCGCAGCTGGCATCGTCATCCATAAAAAGACAGTGGGTATGACGTCCGGACTCCTGAAAATAAATAAGACCACGGGTAAACCCTCCCGTACCGCCGAGATTGGAACTTGAAATAAGCTGGGCACCAGGCAGATCCTCTGACCGCAGCGTAGAGCCGTTGTCAACTACGGCAAAATCAATACGGTCTGAGTATTCTGGATGACGGGATACTGCACGGATCATTCTTGCCACCGTACGGGTAACAGTCTCCTCCCGTCTGAAGGTGGTAATGACAATGCCTAGATTGATGTCTCTGACTGCCGGTACGGATGAGAGCCATCCTCCGCCGAATATGGTTACCGTATTTATATCATTAACAGTACCATCTCCGCAGCCACCGCAGTTTATATTGCCTTTGACATGGTCATGCCCGTGCCCACAGTCATGTTCACCGGTTCTGCCATTGTCTTTCTCACAGTCGTTTTCAGATCCATTATCATTGCGGCGGCAGCCGGAAACCGGGTCAGATGAACCTCCATGGAGGTAACCGGCAGCATGCTCCTCTTCTGACAGGAACTCCGATGCGACATTTCTTACGGTTACACCGATTACCGCAAAATCATAATTTTCAGGAACAGGAATTACGCAGGTACTACGTTCCTTGGCCGATACCAGGTATCTCCCGATGACAAACCTTTCTGCCATATACTGGCCGGTGAGACAAATTTCGCAGCAGCCGGCAAGCTCAAGGTAAACAGAAGGATTTCCCACATTGGTATACCTGCTCCATTTCATGGCACTGTAGGAATTGAAGTAAGTCAGAAAATCAGCTTCAGAGCCGCTGCCGAGACAAACACACCTCTGTTCAGGCATGAAAGTTCCGGAATCTCCACGGAGTCTGAAGTACAGCTGTTCCTCGGAACAGAACGAAGGCTCAGGAAAAATAAAGTCATAAAGAACATCGCTTCTGTCAGAAATTTTTTCCCGCAGCCATGTCTGCTGGGCGTTCAGAAAAATTTCCGCATCAGAAACAGCGGTGATCTCAATTCTGATCCTGCCATCCTGTATACCGGCCAGATCAAGAGGAATTATTACATCATAAATATCGGTGCCGGAAATCTCCGGACGGCAGGATTTTTCTGTCAGAGGAAAAAGAGAACCGTCACATGACATGATGCCAATCCTGACGTCGACACTTCCGAAACAGGAAAAATTCAGACTGGATCCTGATGGATAAATTTTTCTGAAAAGGGAAACTGAAGAGACAGTAAGATCATTTTCGTCAGGGATGCAGACTTCACCCCGTCTGAGACGCGCCAGAGAAATCCGAAAACAACTCATATTCAGAACAACCTCCGCATCCCGCAGTTCGCACTGTCCCGGTGAGGAAATAAAACACGGGAAACAGAACGACTATCAGAAAAACATTCTGCCGCAGACGGAAGGTGCAGACAAACAGAACATTAAAAAAAACATACCCTAAAAAAGAAAATCCGTCTCAAAAGCGACGGCAGTCAGCGTACATCGTAATATCCGGAAGAATTCAGCTGGAATGTCTTCTCGGACTTCTGCGAAAACGCCGGGCCTTCAGCGAAAAATAGTACCATGAAAAACGTTCCTTCAAGGTGACTATCGGAGGAAATTTTTTAATGCAGCGGTTATTCAGAAGACGCCTTACCGAACGCATAATCATTTCACGATCTAAATTGGGATTTTTCTTGAGAATCGACTGATACTGCTTAACCATACGGTAGTTAAAAAAGGAAAAATCAACAATTCCTCTCTCAACAAGCCACTTTTTCTCTTCGATCCAGTTCTGAAAAACATACTGGATCCTGTCTGATACACATTTTACTGACTGTGCTTCATGGCAGACATAGGTATACTTCACATCGTCTATTATCAGGATCTTCGGTTTGACATAATAAAGTGAAACCATAAAGGTCACATCCTGATAGGAGGCCAGCGGAGTTTCGCAGAATTTGATTCCGTTATCCACTATGAAGTTTCTGCGATACATTCCGTTGAAAACCGAGGTATGGGATTTCCATATATGAGGGTTGGAGAGAACATCGAGAAGTCTGTTGGTTATTTCACTTTTCCAGGAATACAGTGTTTTTTTTGTATTTCCGGAAATCTGCAAAAGTCCCCGGTAGCGCAGAAGATCGGCCTCAGGAAACTTTTCAGCATAATCCATGAGAGTTGAATAGAAATCGTTATCTATCTGATCATCCGGTTCAAAAATCGAGACATAGTCGCCTGACGACATTTCTACACCCAGATTGCAGGCATGTCCGTAACCTCTGTTATCAATGCTGATTATTCTGAACCTGCTGTCAGACTCAAGACCAAGACTGTTTAATATTTCGAATGTGCGATCCGTCGAGCCGTCGTTGATAAGTATGAACTCAAGCTGCTGACCGTCTTTGCAAATCTGATTTTTCAGACAGGTAACAGTCAGGTAAATAAATTTTTCCATATTGTAGATGGGTACTACAACAGACACCAACATTTAGCAAGACTCCTGAAACATTTCAGAAAAAGGCAAGACGTAAAATTTGGCACTGAATGCCCAACACAGCAATACGGTCAAAAAATTCATTCTGCAAAAAAGACTTTTAGCAAAATGAATCTCCCGCTCTCATTTCCGAATGAACCTATGATATATTAACGTTTCTGAATAGTCAAAATTGAATTGCTTTCAGGATGTGCATTTGAATGCCCGTTCACAGTCGTAAAATCAGCCTGGCAAAGAGGGGGAGCAGTCAGACGCTGCCGGAAGTGTTCAAAACCGTACACATACGGTGCCATGCCGTTACCTTA
>CADBNP010000355.1 GCA_902796095.1 uncultured Aeromonadales bacterium
GGCCTCTCCCGATATGGGAAACTAGAAATTTCTCTTGATAATCTTTACTGTGACGGAGCCGTCCGGATTGCGGATTGTATTGCTGGTTACTGAGGCACCTGCTGAATCATCTCTGTATATAAATGCATTTCCGTAATTTGCGTCCATGGATGTTGGTGAATATCCGCCACTGCTGCGGAGAGAGGCATCAAAATCAAGCTCCACATCACCGCGGTTCATGGCGCAAGCGTTACCGGAAAAACCTGCAAGAATTACAACTGCCAGAACTGCTGCCAACCTGTTCATTTCTGCACCTCCATGTCATCTGACTGTTCCATCTGTATCTGTAGAGAAAACGCTGAAATCACATAAAGGTTACAGATCTCATTTTGATACGGAACAGGAATTATGATTCCAAAATCAGCGGTTATCTTCCACCCCCCAAAAAATGGTGCAGAAAACACCTATACACAACTGTTACACAGGAAACTGTCAGGTACTCCCCAAATACGGTTCATTTTTTTGAAGTCACATACAAATTACCATTAATTTTCTCAATTTTATCATTTATTCATGTATACTTGCCTTTCTCGCCAGTAAAAGTACCGCGACATCCATATCTTAAGGAGTTTCAAATGTACAAGAACTATAATTACCTTTCTCTGCCTGTTTTGTGTTTATCTGCAGCAGTTATCAGCGGCTGTGTCAATGTTGCCACACAGACACCTGAAGCTGAGTCATATGCGAAGCAGTTTAATCCTCCTCCGGCAGGGTGGTCCGGTCTCTACATTTACCGCACATGCAGCGTATTTGGAGCAGGACTCAAAAAGAGCCTGTATGTAGATGGTCAGTTTGTCGGCGAAACTTCACGATGCCGCTTCTTTTACCGTCTTTTAAAGCCGGGGGTTCACAAAATTCAGACAGAGTCTGAGTTCAGCGAAAACGGCACAACGCTTGAATTCAGGGAAGGCGTAAACCATTTCATTCAGCAATACATCAAACTCGGTGTTTTTGTCGCCGGAGCAAACCTTGAAATCAGGGATGAAGCAGAAGGAAGAAAGGATGTTTCAGATCTTTCGCTTGCCGAGAACAGGGATAACAGACAGTTTGATTTGGAATCTGCAAATTATGATAAAAATCTTGGTTCAATTCCGGGACCGGTCTCCGCAGAAACTGCAGAAAGACTGGCTAAAAATACCGCAGCAGAAAATGAATAACAGGTTCCAAAATCAGACAGAGAAAAGAAACAGAGGAATCAGTCTCTGCACAACAGTCAGAGAGGATCCAAAATTTTCATTTCCGGAAAACGACAGGATCCATTCCGAAGATAACATCAGGCTAGATAATCTCATCTTCTGATGACAGGTTTACGGTTACCATCATGAATCTGTCCCTTTCCCCAACCCTGTTGTCTGATTCTCATTTGCCGGATCTGCAGTCTTTGAAAAAGTACCTTCAGCAGTTCTAAATTTAGAAAGATCACGCTACGGGTACTTTTCTTCCTCTTCATCAGCAAATGAGCAGCGGCCGAGAGACGCTATCTCCCTGTTTATATCCTCCATCGTAGTACTGCAGGAAAGTTCACCCTCATCCTCAAGGAAATTTTCCATATTGTTTTTTGCTCTCATAAAAAAGTCGTAGGCTTTTTCCTCGTTTTTCGGAACCAGAATTCCGTCCCGGTAAATAATGCCGAGTCTCATGGCAACATCCGGAAAAATAGGATCATCCTCTGTTATAAGCGAGAAAACCTTATTGAGCAGCATAAGAGACGTTTCAGGAGACTTGGGAACTGCATGACCTTTGGCGAACATATCGGAAAGACAGACTGCCGAATCATGATCATTGTATTCCGTTGCATAGGAAAAATACTTTAAGGCTTTGCCGTAATTGTGCTCCGTCCCCTCGCAGTCATAGTATATGTGTCCAAGGTGATTGGCTGCACGTATGGAATAAAATTCAGAATAAATCCTGTTATAACGCAGTTTGTAAAGTCTGTTAAGAGCAACTTTCGCCTTTTTATAGTCAGGACTGATAATGGCATTACCGTCATAGTAGCAGCTTACATACAGATCGAGCTGAACAGGATCTGTACTGCACTGCATCTCATCCACCCGTTTAATAAATTTTTCCCGCTCAGCCTCTGTAATTTCATTCTTCTGAGAATATGCTTCAAACAGATAAATCATGCTGAACACATTCGGATCATCGGAAGACATAAGCTGAACAGGATCTGATCTGTAGACAAGATAGCGTTCTTTTAAACTTCTGAGACAGTCTTTGAGCTCCTCTTCTTCATCAGAATACGTGAGGATCTCCATGATGCTGTAAAAAAGTAGAATGCAGGGATAACCGTTGCTCATCAGAAAGACATAATCCTCGGATGAAGTCCAGAACGCATCAAAGGTTTCATACCAGAGTCCGAGCTGATCTACGCATTTCAGAAGCAAAGCCTGATCTATAAAATGAAGCAGGTCCTCCTCGCATGGAACGTATGCCTTGATCAGTCCGTCAAACGGAAACAGTCCCTCCTTCATCAGTTCACATGGAGTTTTGTCAAGTCGCCACAGACTTCTTAATGTTTCAGCATTCGGGTGTGAAGATCTGAGCGGCAGAAACGAATCCGCCATAGTTTCCACAACCTTGCAGTCAGGCTCCAGATATTTGCCGCTGCAGACATCATCAATATGTATAAGTTTTACGGTCTCATCTGCTGTGGACTGAAGCATCCAGTAGATTTCTCCCGCAAAATAACCAAATTTAGGTTCAACCAGAATATCCAACGATCGGCACCTGTCAAAAAATCAAACAAAAAAAAATAAAACAGATAAAATCAAAAATTACGAAATGATCAGCACGTTTTGCCGTTATGTAAATTTCCATCCTTCAGACTGTCAATGGCGGCTTTTATATTTTTCATAACAACCTCATCGCCAAACTGAGGTTCATTCTTAAGCCGGTGTCTGAGACTGTTCTGTGCCCTGACAAAATATTCAAGAGCTGTTTCACGATCAACTTCGACACCTATACCGTCCCGGTAGCAGTATCCCATGCGCAGCGCAACATCAGGATATTTAAGTTCGTCCTCACCGATAATGGAATGAAGTCTGCTGATAAGCTGCCACGCCCTGCCGTAATCCTTGGCAACGCCATGACCTTTGCTTAACATATCAAACAGTTTATATGTCGCCTCAATCATGCCGTGTTCAGCAGCATAGGAAAAATACTTAAATGCTTTGGCGTAATCAGGATTACCTACCCTGTGGCTGTAATATATATATCCAAGAGAATTTGCAGCCTCATAGCACATATCCTTTCTGTAGCGGGGATTATGTCTCAGACCGTACAGCTTCAGCAGTGCCTTCTCAGATTTTTTCCAGTCGCATGGAACAAAATCATTACCGCCGTAATACGCATAGGCATAAAGTCTCCACAGGGCGGGATTGTCACTCCTGAGAGCATCCTCCAATCTGGATGCATAAAGGGGAGCTTCAGCCTGTGCTGAAGATGAAAAATGGGCACGGGCATAAAACAGTTCCATCATGCGAGAAAACAGAGGATCCTCTGTTTTCATCAGAGTAAGAGGATTATCCCTGTAGGTCAGATATGACGCTTTAAGATCTTCGAGAAATGTCCAGTCGTCAATATCAGGTTCAAAACACCCAACAGCCTGAACTATGGAATCAATGAAGGTAATAAGTGAAAAATTCTGATCAAAAAACTGCAGAAAAAACAGAGAGTTGTTCATTTCACAGTAGCAGGCACACCACAGAGAAAGTGCAACAAAACTCTTTCGCCTGCCTGCATTTTCAATTAATCCGAAAATATCATCCTCAGTGGGCGGATACCGTTTGAATTCATCACTGAAGGGGAAAAGTCCCTTTTCCGCAAGTTCCCAGGCTGTAACATCCATTCTCCAGAAACGGCGGACAGTTTCCTCCGTAACATCAACCGGCTCCAGGGGGATCACGGAAGGTTTATCATCACTGCCATTGTCGGCAGGAACAGACAGAGACGAAACACTGTCATCCATATCATCCAGATAGGCAAGATCGGAGGAATTCACCAGTCTGAGACTGCCGTTATCAGAATCCTTAAAAAAAACATAATAAACATCTCCGGAGGAATCTCCGGCAAGTCTGACAAAACTTTGAGATATAACTTCCACTTGCGTCAACAAACTAATCTACATAAAAGACAGAAAACCAACCGATGACAGCCATACTCCGGTGTAACTTAAAACCGGCCATATCTCCAGACTACATTTCTAATCAGAACTGATGATGGCTTGTGTATCCAGGGAAGGCACATATAAACAAACAGAAAAA
>CADBNP010000356.1 GCA_902796095.1 uncultured Aeromonadales bacterium
CTGAAGCTCAAACCCAGTATCCGGATCCTTATCGACAAATGAACAGTCAAGAGTTCCCGGTTTCCTGACAAGAACAATGTTATTGAAGGGTCTTCCGCTCCAGTCTTTAAACCACTCCTCAAACTCAAAACGCTCCAGAACAGTCTGCTGAAGCAGACCGGATCTTCCGTACTCCAGAGAGTCACCCTTATCAAGATCTGAAGAAATTCTGCGATCAAACTTGGTAAGTGCCCAGAAGAAACCGGAGTTGTGTGAGCCTCGATCCTTCGGAGAGGCACCCTGAGTTTTGTTAATCCATGAGGTAATAACCTTCTGCATATCAGTATTTTCAACCTGACCGTCCGCATTCGTACATACCAGCAGAGCATTCATCAGGTGGTTCTCGGTATATTTTTCAAACAGATAAGACACCTTGCCACGAAGGAAGAAACTGACAGTGCTCTGCCCGGATGATGATTTTGGATTTTCCGACAGTCTGCTGCGATATCCGGGGAAATCCAGCAGATCAACTTTGGAAATAAGTTGTATACGCGGATTCTCAACCGGAATAACTATTTCAGAAGTAAGTGCAGCCAGCACACCGCAGTTTACATCGAAAGTACTTCCTGCATAATTTTTTACTGCTATGCTGTTTTCCGGTGAATTATTTGAAAAAAAGTTTAGTGCATCAACATTAATTATCGATCGATTGCTGTCGGTTCCATTCTTGATAATGGAATTAATGGCAGCATGGACGGTGGAACAGTCAAAACCCAGTTTGCTGCGCTGCTCAAGAAGTTTTCTGAGCATCTCTGTAAACTGAGGAAGATCATTCCACAGGATCGAATAAAACTTAACTCTGCTCTCCAGATCCATTTGAGAAACTACAGACTGACCATAATCCCAGAATTCGTCACCAAGTGCATTGTACAGATAATCATGCCTTGACTTTACGTAACGGGAAACTGCAATTATTTCATTTACGATTTTTTCCATTGCAGAAATGCCTCCGGAAATGCCGGAATGTTCTCTGCGGAAAGAAGCATAATGATCCCTCATGCTTGATTTAATGTTTTCAAAATCGGCAAGAATATCTTTAAAATCATTAAAATAGGAATTGATAAAAACCTTTACAAGATCTCCTTCAGACAAAAGTTCAAGCCTTACGGGATAATCGGAGTTTTCTATTCCGTTAAAGGTGCGCGTGGTAAATCTGGTTACTAAACCGGTTGATTCCTTGCCACTGCCCTGAGGATTGATTGCTTTGATAAAATCATACTGTTCGTTGCCCAGTCTTGTAAACAGTGAATTGCTTTTTCCGGAAGATGAGGCAAAGGCTGATACAAGGTAGGACTTGCCAACCTGTGAGGAACCGAAAATGCCAAGTCCGGGATTGCTGTCACATGCCCTGAGCATTACTTCAGATTCAAACAGACAGTCCCTGAGCATATTCTTGCTTTCAGACTGTTCATTTCTAACCTTCGCACTGTTCTCAGCAGCATCATCAATCCAGGAAATTGAATTTTTGACGAGTGATTCAAACTTCTGCCATCTTGATTTTAACTCAGAAAAATTCTCACTCTGAAGATACATGGAACCCTCCATACTGGTTCTTTCATTACTGTTTATAGTTTCGCGACCCGGAGTTTTATCACCGCCTTTCCTGTCCTTGTTGATTCTGCCAATAAAAGTACGTTTATGTTCTCCGGTACCGGCTGTAGAATTCGATTTCATGCTTCCGCAGTCATGGTAACCTTCTTCTGACGCCGGAACACTTTTGTTATTCTTCCTAAAATCACATTCATTCTGTCTTCCTGCATGACTTTTCTTATCATCAGTAAAATTCTTCCGCATAAAGTCAGATTCTTCATCAGAATCATATATACCATGATTTTCTGTATTCTCAGCGTTATTACCATGGCTGTAATTCTGACTGCCGGCATTCTTCGCAAAAACAGGATCATGTCCTTTTCTTCCTGATTCTTCTCCGGCTTCGGAATTCTTGCTGAATTCTTCAGTCTGCTCTTTCAGAAAATTCAACCAGTCAGTCTTTTCTGAATCTTCTGAACCATGAATCTGTACAGAATGATCATCAGTTCTGATAATCTCATCAGAAACAGATCCTGATGTTTTATCATCCATGTTGAATCTGCGGTTATCCGCCGAGCTGAAATATTCAGTCTGCATATCAGCAGACTTCCTGCTATACCAATCGATATCAGAGTACGGCGAGGCGTTTTCATCAGCGATATTCTGCTCTTCACCTGGAAATGTGCCCGTCTGCCTTCTCGGTTCGACCTTTACCTGATTTTCATCAGCATTCATCAGATCCCACAGGGAAAGTCCACCATTATCAGCACTGTCAGATAATGATTTTTCATGCAGGAATTCAGAAGAATCTTCATCAATTTCTTCAGAGTAACAACTGCTTTTACCGGATAATTCAGAACTGACAGAACGTTCTTCCGTTTCCTCCATCTCATGATTTATGTTTTCGGATTTGTCAGTAGTTACAGATCTTTGTTCCCTGTTATCCGTCTCCTGATTCCTATTTTCAGAACCCTGAGTTTTGCTGAAACTTTTTTTCGAATTCTCTGCTTCATGTTTTCTGTCTTCATAATCGGCAGCACTACCATCTCCAGTGTTTTCAAGAATGCACCTGAACTGCTCATTAAAGACCTTTACCTGAAGACTTTCTTTGTCCTTATACAACCGGCAGTGCTTGATAAGCAAAAAAAGCAGTTTTCCAAGAAGCCACTTTCGTCCGTTAACATCAGAACTGCTGTGCCTGTAAACAAACTCATCAACATCAGTCTCGAGAATTTCAAGAATCGCCTTTCGCAATTCCGGAGGAACTGGTATCTCACTTCCGGAAAAACTGTTAATGCCTGTCTCAAGAGCATGCTGTGCCTTTTCAAGACTGATCATGTCCGGAACGTAGTTTTCCAGAAGAGTTTTATCAACACGAATAAGAGCACCGTCTGTTTCATATGACTGAACCCTGCCCTGAACAGTCTGAAGAAATGCCCTGTTTAAAAGATCCTGACCGGTAGCTTTACAGTAATCCCGGCATTTTTTCAAAAATCCGAAAACTGAACTGCCGGATGGAACTCTGCTGATATCTCTGATCCCTAGCGCCAGCCTGACTCCCGGATCCAGAAGCGCAAGACCGCGGATAAAATCAAAAGACTGATTCCAGGACTCCTTCAGAACCATAAAACCAATGACAAAATGCGGATCTGGTAATAAATTCTCAGAATCACAGATTATCGGCTTAAAAATTTCAGCATTAACACGCTTTGTAACTTCTCTCAGAAACCGGTTATACCAGGCATTGCAATCTGACAGTTCTTCTGCATTTCTACCAACCAGACCGAAGTGTTCTGACTCTTCAGAAATATTGTTCTGCTCAGAACCTCTGTTATGATTATTCATAACTCTCCATAACCATCAGATAATTCTGTCTGCATTCAAACGACCGACAGACAAATTCAGGATCCTTTGCCAGTCTCATTCAGCTAATCATCCTTTACACAGCCGCTGTCCAGCCAGTAGTTTGCATCACCATCGGCACTGAACGGCATCGTACACAATTTGAGGAAAACATTTTTACCGGATGAATCAGTATCCACATCAAGATTCTTATTTCCTGACTTTGCCTGGGATTTCAGCTGCAGTTCATCTCTCATGAACCGATCCTTCCTGCCTTCCGCTTTCTCGTTTTCTATACGCTCCAGCGACAGCTCAAGGTAACCGTTATCTACTTCGTTTAAACGCTGAGCAAGTTCATCAGAAAGAATAAGTTTGTAAAGAGGATTTGCTGGCCACCTTTCTATGTTAAGAGAACGGTAGCCGATAGTGACTCTTCCCGGTACTTGAAATGTCCCTGTCAGTTTGTAATCAGGATCATCCAGATTCACGTCACGATAATAAATATCGTTGTCTGATATGGTGGTTCCATTGGAATCAAGTTTGCCAATGTAGTGAATTGAAGATTTGAGTTTTACGTTTTCTCCAAGCTTGATATAGAAATTTTCAACCTTGCCGGTAAGACACAAATGAAGCATCAGTGCACCTACCGCCACTGCTGTCTTCGGATCCTCGATTTTTCCACCAGAGGCATAGGCATACCATGAACCCATGCGGAGATTAGATAACTGTATAATCCTCTCACCTGGAAGCATAAGTTTGTTTCTGAAGCATGACTCAATTCCAGGAAGTGTTGACGGACGTCCTGAAAGAAGAACTATATCACAGTCGAAGCGGTTAATGATTTCAGCTATGTAGCTGATGGCATGAGTACAGATATCATAAGTTTTACAGGTGACAAAATTCGTATGAATTTCAAAGAAATCAACTTTCAGCGGAATCTGGAGAATAGAAAAATTCTCATTGCCGGTCTCATTCTGAATTTCAAGATTAAAATAATCCAGAACATTCTGGGTGACAATATGCTTTTCACCAAGTGACAGAGACTCAATTATTTTGCCGAACTCCATTCCGTTGATATCACGAAACCTGTCAGTCGTATAATTCTGATAAGTCGTAATAATGGCAACAGCCACAGGATAAAATATCTGCATCGTAAGATGCTTTTTCAGGGTTTTAGCCTGAATGGTCTTTACCCTTGAATGATAGCCAATTTTCTCATACAGATAATCCTCGACGAAACTTTCTGAGAGACCGAGTTCGTTAATGCAGTAGGATTTTATCGATGTGATTACATACTTGCGAACAAACTCAAGAAGAATATCATCACCAGCAATCTTGAAGCTTTCTCTGAATTTCTGTACCGGTCTGAAGGTGTCATTTATGTGATTTGTTATTTCAAAATCGTTGATTACAAAATCAGTCGTACCTCCACCGAAATCAACTGTAGCAATAGTCACCTTGCTGTTTTCTGAAGACTTGTTCCTTGCGATAATTTTCAAAAAGTGAGAAAAATGACCGGCGAACTTGGACTGAAGTTCGTTATACAGATATACAATCTGACTGCAGATGGCCTCATCATATCTGATCACTATTTTCGGTTTTGGAGGCCACTCCTCAATTCTGAAGCTGTCCTGTGCATCAGGATCCTCAACCTTTTGAGACCAGTTCATAGAATTCCAGAAGAGTGTTATCGCCTGATTTACCCTTTTCTCAAAAATAACAACTTCCTGAATCGGCATGGCAGTCGGAACAGTAAGAACAATATGATCAAGGTAACGTGGATTATCCTCATTGGAATGCTTTGTTCTCTCACCGATACTGTTAATCTGCGACTCCACCTGTGCTATAAGCTCACAGATAAGAAACGTCATCATGGAACTTCGGCTGTATTTAGCCGAAACGGCCTCGACTGCCTCAAGATCATCAAGCTCTATAACTTCACCGGATCTGGTAACATTTGAAGCGACCGGATATATAAGAGCACGCTCATCATGATTGTAAAGAGCAGACTTGTTCACCTTCCAGCCGGAAATAAACGGATCCGTATCCCAGAGATAACGCTTCGGGCTGGACATTCCTGTATCGCCCTCGTTTCCCTCCAGAGTCCAGGAAAGATGTACCGCCTCGTTGCCGATTCTCACCATGGAGCACCAGTTGAACATCTTGTCAGGAAGTTCTTCAACATATGGAGAAAATGAAGGATATGCGAACTCCACATTGCTTGAAAACGGCTCGTTATAAATTTCAACAGGATTGGTAAAATCCCGGATCTCAACACGATAAGTATTCTTGCCAACCTCTATATCATTTCCGTTTGACTCATACATCAGACCGCATATTCTTGAATTTCCGATATCAAGAGCCAGATTCACCTTTACAGGAGGAGAAAACGCCTCGCTGCCCTTCTCAAAAACCTTGATTCTGAGAGACGGTAAAGTAACAATTTTTCGATCAAGCAATGTGAAAATCAGCTGAAGATAATTCATCACGTAAACTTTGTCTGTCAGACCGTTGTTATATTTGGCATTACTAAATTCATTCTTACGTGCGAATTCCTTCCACAGCTCGCAGATCCACCGTTCAACAAACTGATTGTCCAGAATATACCTTCTTACATCGGCAAGTGAACTGCAAAGCTCATAGACATTACCACCGCTGATGTCCTGCTCATTAAGAAGGTAATCCTTTAATGAAATCTTATCGACATCGTTCACATCCACAGTCTGAGTATCAAAAGCCAGCACCATGCGGTATTTTCTGCTGTCATCAATGCGTTTCAGATAAGCACGGCACCAGTTGAGCGGAGCGACCTTAAAATGATGAACCTTGTCCTTGGACATGAAATAAGGTAGAGGGATCCAGGTGTTTTCAAAAATAGTTAAGGTATCCTCCAGAGCACAGTTTTTTAAATTCGGAGCCGGAGAATCAAGATATGTTTTTTTTGTTTCGTTGTAGTCATCACCCGAATCGGAATAACCGGACTGAAGCCTCTGATTCTTTTTGGTAATTAAATCACCCTCACTGTTAAAATAATTTCGCTCATGACGATCATAGTTACTCTGATCAGAGAGATCTACATCTACATCAAGAAACTGGATGCCGGTATTCTGGATCAGATACTTTCGTTCAAGATTTCGTGGCTGTTCAGGTAGCATTCTATTATTTCTCCAACTTTATGTAGAAAGGTGTTTCTTGATCCTGAGAATCAATAAATCCGCAAAATTCCATATTTGCATCGCATTTAAGATAATTAGGTGCATACTCCAGAGCGCAATTGCTGGAATCAACTTTCCATTCAACAGACACCTTGTCACGGGCTGCAAGTCTGACAGGAAGATCACACTGCTTTGACGGATCTGTTTTTGAACTTATATGCAGAACAGAGTTTTCCTCCGAGCCTGAAATACCGAATGAGTAATCATTAGATCGGTACATACTGCCTGTACGGGAATTTTTCTGCATTTCACCCGAACTTTCTTCTGCACCGGAAGTTTTCTTTGCATTTTCAGGTTTAACTTTCTTTATACTTGTACTTTCTGCAGTCACTTCCGTGACTGCTTCTTCTGAGTCTGTGTTTTCCTTTTTCCCGCCAGTTACATTATTATCACTCTTTGCATCATCTGCATTTTGCTTCTCAGCATGTAACTGCATAACCTCAACCTGCGTCTTTTTATTCTCATCCTTCGCTGGGTTCAGAGACTGTTTCGGTTCACCATCTTTTTTCACACCAGTTTCAGCCTGAGATTTACCCTGTGCCCCACCAGCATCAGGAGTGACAGGAATCTGAAAAATCTCTGTCGAAGGTAACGAAGCATCATCTCCGGCTGCAGGTTGTGATGTTTTTTTCGTTTCAGAAGAGGATACTTCACTTTCCC
>CADBNP010000357.1 GCA_902796095.1 uncultured Aeromonadales bacterium
GCCGGAGGAGTAACATCCGTTACGACGGCTGGGCAGTTACAAGCCCATTTCCTTTAGGTGATGGGTAGTTGACTGCTGCTAAACCGTTTTTTGCGTGTAAACTGTTTTGGCATGACTGCCTTTCGAGAATTTTATGAAAAGATCTGCTGTTTTTCTGGATCGTGACGGCGTTATAAACGAGGATCGCGCCTTTGTGCATAGGATTGAAGATTTTGTGTATATCGCCGGAGTCAGGGAGGCTCTTAAAATCATTAAGAGCAAAGGGTATCTCACGGTGCTTGTTACCAACCAGGCGGGCATTGCCTACGGCTACTACACCGAGGAGGATTACCGTATCCTGACTGACTGGATGCAGAAGGATCTTGGAAGCGACAGTCTTGAGTTTGACGGAGTCTACTTCTGTCCTCATCACCCCACAAAAGGCAATGCTCCGTATCTTCAGAGCTGCCGCTGCCGCAAGCCGGAAACAGGGATGCTGCTGCAGGCATCGGCGGATCTTGATATAGATTTTGCCGGATCATATATGGTGGGGGATCGTATGAGTGACGTGGAGACCGGCAGGAGAGCCGGATGTGCCGGATCCTATCTTGTGTCTACCGGAAAGCCTCTTCCCGATTTCGACGGCGGGATCCCTGATTTTGTGAAAAGGGATCTTCTGCAGGTCGCCAGGGAGCTTCCCGTCTGCAGAAAATAGCGTTTTTTTCACGCACTGCCGCTCCTGTTCAACGGGGAACCCCTTGCTTCGGCTATTTATGAGCTTATACACTCAGATCACCGCTATTTTTCAGTGGACTAAATCCGGTGGGGTAAATATAATAATGCTTATTTGTAATAAAGCATATTTAATGTGTAGTATGTCGGTTCAGACATTTTAGAGGATTTTAGAATGCAGTATTCAATTGCAACTCCGTCGGAGTTTTCCAGAGTAGTCACGGTAACAATACCGGCTGCGGATTTAGAGAAGGAATATAAAAAGACAATCAAGCATCTTGCCAGCACAAGAAAAATTGACGGCTTCAGAAAGGGCAAGCTTCCGAAGGATCTGGTGGTTCAGTATTTCGGCAGTCAGGCCATGAATGATTCCGTAAATGCACTTCTTGGAAAATACTATACCGAATATCTGAGTGAGAAGAAGCCTGCAGTTGCATGCACTCCGAAAATTCAGATTAAAGGCAGTGTAGAGATCGGCAAAGATTTGGAGATGGACATTCTTTATGACGAATTTCCTGAGATCTCCCTCAAGGATTTTTCTGAACTGACTATTGACAAGCCGAAGGTAACCATCAGTGATGATGATATAGATTCAGTGATTGAAGTCATCAGATCCCAGTTTGCCGCACTTGAAGAAGTCAAGGACGGCTCTGAAATCAAAAACGGTGATTATCTGAGCATCAACTTCACCAGCACTGTTCCTGAGGGTGTCACCTACGAGGGCGGAAGCGGCACCAAGGTTGGTCTTGTAGTCGGAAATAATTTCTACATTCCTTCCTTTACCGACAAGTTTGCCGGAAAGAAGGCCGGTGACAAGTTTGATTTTGACGTGACCTTCCCTGAGGACTACAAGGACAGTGGTGTGGCAGGCAAGACTGTTACCTTCCACGTTGAAGTTGCAGAGCATCGCAGAGTCATTCTTCCGGAGATTAACAGCGATCTTTTCAAGAGATTTGGTATTCCGGCAGATACGGATATGGAAACATTCCGCGGCATGATAAAGGAAAATCTGACTCATCAGCTGAATCAGATGACCTACAGTTACAACACCACACGCGTGATGCGTGCTCTTCAGGAAGCAAATGAAATCAGAATACCTGAGTCTGCTGTCCGTGAGGAGTGCAACAGATATCGTGATCGTATAATTCAGGAAAATCAGAATGCTGCCAAGGAGCTTACTTCACAGGTGGCATACGAGAGATATTCTGCCAGGGCAAAAGAGCAGATCATCGATGAGCTGATTCTCGAGACCATTATCAAGGATAATAATCTGAAGGCTGATGAAAAGGTGGTTGCGGAGAGAATTGCAGAGTTTGCCTCAAGCTATGAGGAGAAGGACAGAGTTGCCAACTTCTGGAAGCACAAGGACTCCTATCTGAGCGGTTTCAGAAGAAGAGTTGAAATTGAGATGGTTGTTGATCTGGTTCTCTCCAAGTCAAAGGGCGAGGAGCCTGAAATGAACTTCCGTGACTACAGAAAGCTGGTTGAGTCCTTCAAGTAGTCCTTCTGTCCCTGCTGTCACAGCCGTGTCAGAGAGGTAATATATTAAATTCAGACCGTGTTCTGTCCTGCAGAATGCGGTTTGTTTTTTGCTCCGATCTCAGACTTCGCCGATTCTGAAATTCCGGTCTTCGTTAAGTTCAGTATCAAAGTATGATATAATCGATCCATAGTTCAGCTGGGAATGTTCAGTCAGCAGATCTGTAAACTGCTGAGCCTTTCAGACGGATGCGGATTGTGCGGACAGATGCAGATCTGCAGTTTTGTTCTGTCCGACCGATAAGTTCCGACCCGTCTTCCGGACTGGTGTTCTGATATATGAGTTTTTTTGATTCAGTTATTCTGATGTCGGGATATTCTCCTGAATAATAAGGTTTTATTCAGCATCACTGGATCTCTATGTCTGTTTTTGCTCTTTGTCACGGTTAGTCTGGCTGACAGTCGCGGGATCTGTAGTTTATGCCGGGGATCTTTCAGAAATGCGTCCTGGCAGGTTTTTTTGCCGGTTGAATATTGAAAACGGTTTTTTAGAATTAAGGATCCTCCTGCGGGAGGGTTTTATGAGGTAAAAGAAGAATATGGATAGTTTTATTGCTGATACGCTGGTGCCTACAGTTGTCGAACAGACATCAAGAGGTGAAAGAGCCTACGATATTTTCTCCAGACTGCTCAAGGAAAGAGTAATATTTCTTACCGGCGAGGTGGAGGAGCATATGGCAGATCTGATTGTCGCCCAGATGCTGTTTCTCGAGGCCGAGAATGCGGAAAAGGATATTTACCTTTATATCAATTCTCCAGGCGGTGCAGTAACAGCCGGCTTTGCCATTTATGACACCATGCAGTTCATCAAGCCTGATGTTCAGACGATCTGCATCGGTCAGGCCTGCTCCATGGGTTCATTTCTTCTTGCCGGCGGTGCGGCAGGCAAGCGTTTTGCTCTTCCTAACTCCAGCATCATGATCCACCAGCCTCTTGGCGGATTCAGAGGTCAGGCTTCCGATATCCAGATCCATGCAAGAGAGATCCAGAAGACCAAGGAACGTCTGAATTCCATTCTGGCACGTCATACAGGCAAATCCATAGAGGAGATAGCAAGAGATACTGATCGTGACAATTTCCTTTCAGCCCAGGAGGCCATGGAATACGGTCTTATTGACAAGGTCATAGAGAAAAGGGAATCCATTAATTTAGAAAAAGGGGAGTCGATTAATGGCTAAAAGAAGCAGAGATTTGCCGTGCTGTTCCTTTTGCGGGGCGTCCAAGCTGGAGCTTGGCAAGAAGCCTCTGGTTTCCGGTATTGACGCGTATATCTGTCCTGACTGCGTCAGCAAGTGCTACGACGTGCTCTTTGAATCAGAGATCCTTGGCAAGCCGTCCGGATCGTATGAATCCGAAGGCAAACCGGTGTCCTTTAAGAAGCTTCCGACTCCTGCTGAAATCAAGGCTCATCTTGACAACTACGTGATCGGTCAGGACTATGCCAAGAAGGTGCTGTCCGTTGCCGTATACAACCACTACAAGCGCCTGTCGGTGGTAAAGAATGATGTGGAGATAAACAAATCAAACATTCTTCTCATCGGACCTACCGGTTCGGGAAAGACTCTTCTTGCCCAGACACTGGCGAAGTTTCTTGACGTGCCTTTCGCCATATCTGATGCCACAACTCTTACAGAGGCCGGCTATGTAGGTGATGATGTGGAGAACGTGATCCACCGTCTTCTGCAGAACTGCGATTTTGATCCGATCAAGGCTCAGCGTGGTATTATCTACATTGATGAAATCGACAAGATTGGCCGCAAGTCTGAGAATCCATCCATTACCCGTGATGTTTCCGGCGAGGGCGTGCAGCAGGCTCTGCTCAAGCTGATTGAGGGCACCATTGCTTCTGTTCCTCCGAAAGGCGGACGCAAGAA
>CADBNP010000358.1 GCA_902796095.1 uncultured Aeromonadales bacterium
AAAAAAAACAGTGCACCGAAAAAAAACGATGCACCGTATATAAATTCCTAATTAAAGAATTTTCAGTTCCGGAGATTAATCAAGCAGATGAACATGAAGACGCTTGATTACCTCATCTCCGTCCTTGCTGTCCACAAGGAAGCATAATCCGTGTGAACTTGCACCGTAGGAAATCATTCTTACATTTACATCAAAAATTGCAGAGAATACCTTTGATCCGATACCCTGCTTATAGCTCATCTTGTTACCGATCACGGCAATCAGGGTAAGATCCTCTTCAACCTCCACATTGCAGACCTGACGCAGATCCTTCAGAAGCTGTTCGGAAAGAAGTGATTTTCCGTCTGAACTTCCGCCGGAAAAACCGTTATCGATTGTTATTGCTACAGTTACCTCAGAGGTTGTAACCAGATCAACAGAGAGACCATGCTTGGCAAAAATTCCGAAAACTGTTGCCATAATACCGCAGGCACCGATCATGTTAAAGGATTTGAGAGTAAGCAGAACCTGATTCTTTCTCATGGCTACGGCACGGAATGTAGGCATGCTCTCTGTCTTGGTTCTGATCCAGGTGCCGCCGGCACGAGGATTCTTGCTGGAGCCCACAAAAACAGGAATGTTGCGGCGAACAGCAGGCTGAATGGTGGCTGGATGAAGAACCTTTGCACCGAAAGTTGCCATTTCTGCAGCTTCTTCAAAAGTAAGCTCAGGAATCGGATGTGCTGTTGATACGAGTCTAGGATCTGTTGTATAGATACCCGGAACATCAGTCCAGATTTCAATGGAAGACGAATCGACAGCTTCACCGATAAGTGCAGCAGAAAAATCAGAACCGCCTCTGCCAAGAGTTGTGGTAAGACCGTCAGAATTGGCACCGATGAAGCCCTGGGTTACGACTATCTTGTCTCTGCAGAGATCAACAAGCTCATTCTGAGCCAGACTGCGTATCACCTCTACAACAGGAGCCGCCTTGCCATAATTGCTATCGGTTCTCATAACCTTGCGCACGTCAAACCAGACAGCATCAGAACCACGCTGCCTCAGAAGTTCGGCAAAAAGCTTGGTGGACATCAGTTCGCCATTTGAAACCATGCGATCAACCAGAGCTGCATTAGTTTCAAGAGATGCCTCATGGGCAAGAGATCTTATATATTCAATGTGGCGCTGTATGGATTCTGTAAGCTCCTTTGGATGACCGAGACCCTCAAGAATGTTTTCCTGAATATCCACAATTTTCTGAATAGTCTCTTCCCTGGCCTTCTCGTCGAGACTGCCGTTTGCAAGATCAACGAGCAGGTTGGTCACACCGGCACTTGCACTAAGTACAACAATGTGAGTATTGGGATTGCTGAGAACCACATTGGCGCAGTTCTGCATTACTTCATAATTGGCAACACTTGAGCCACCGAATTTGGCAACACAAACTTTATTCACGGATTTCTCCAAAATACTAATAAAAAAAGTAGTTAAGGAGCAAATGGCGGGCAAAAATTGATTTTCCGCCAGAAGCGCTCCACAAAAGTGACAGCTCGAAGGATTCAGCCTCCGTAGCCGACAGTCAGACAGGACAGAACCTGACTGTCTCGGCGGTACATCCCCTGGCAGGACAGTACAGGATCTGCCATCCACTGCCCTGCTGCCTGAGTACCGCGCCTCTTCTGGTGTTTTGTTAAAACGTGATCATTATAACACATTTAAACAGGTGTAAATAATTTTTTGGTTAATTGCGGCGGATGCTTCTCCGGGAAAGGAAATAAGAACAGGATTTTTCTTACGAAAATGTTTAGTAAAACAAAAGATTATGCGGATCCCGTATGTTCAAAAAGATTTTCTGTTGAGAGTATTTCGAAACTCCATACGACTTAAAGCACCTGGATGCCGTTTCTTCGACCGCAACGCTGCTCATCCTCATGGTTAAAACCGCGGGTTTTCCAACACGCAATAGGTTATAATGAGAACGGCAAATTCACGGCAAGTCAAATAATTTGCCTGGAATAATGACAGCATCTTCTACGACCGGCTAATCTCTGGATCCGCGTATTGGTTTCAGATGTTTTCCCGAAACCTGAAGAAAACTCTGATCCTTTCCGGTTTTATAATCAATGAGTTTTTTTTTCATAAACAGGATTTTTTTCGACAGAAAACCGGAACAGTTCTGAAATATTTTTTTCAAATCATAAAATACTCATGACTAAAAAATGCGACAGTTCAGAAAATAAAGAAATCCGTGGCGCAAGTACAGAAGCAGGTTGTGACAGACCTGCCTGTGATAAACAGACATCCGGCGAGCTGCAGTCCTGGTTTAAACAGAATTTTCCGGCTCTTTATCCTCCAAATGCAGAACAGGCCGAAATTATCGCAGATCACGGACTTAATACCCTTGTAACAGCCCGGGCCGGCTCCGGAAAAACTACAATGCTCATATACAAAGTACTGTATCTTGTTGCGCATGAGCATGTCAGTCCGGATCAGATTCTGCTTCTTGCCTTCAATAAAAATGCTGCGGTTCTGCTGAGAGAAAGACTGTTTAAAGCCCTGGTCAGCAGAGAGGAATACAGATACTTTCTTGAATATATCAGAGCACATGGAATCAGATCAGGATACGAACGGGATAAAGTACTGAACGATGCACTGACTGCAAACCGCATCACCCTTCCACATATCATGACTTTTCATGCTCTTGCATACCGCATAGTCAGACCGGCGGCAAAAAGTTTTCAGATGAACAATGATACAAGTTCTCTTCACAGGTTAGCCTTTGATCAGGCTCTTGCCGAAGATCTGAAGGATGACAATGCTGCCGAAGATTACATGAAGCTTTTCAGAGAATACCAGGCAGATACGGAAAAAGGATCCGGTGAAATTCTTTATACCCTTGACGGAAAAGCTGTTCTTGACAGTTCAGATCGAGAAATAGGAAATTTTCTGTTTACGCTTTCACTGGAATATGAGTATTTGACAGACAAGCACACAAACCAGGGATTTTTCCGAATAAATGCTGGAGATGACAAATGTGCAGATATATATAATTACAGAAAATTAAGAGTCGGTGCAAAACCGGTAATGAGTTCAAGTCTGATTGAACTTGGTGCATCAGATTTTGGACCTGACGGAAGTCTTAATACAGGATCAGCTCAAAGACTTCTCAAAAAAATCGAAAAATACACCGGTCAGAAACCGGAAGAACTAACCATCGATGAACAGTTTTCAAAAGCAGGATATACAAGAGATAAAATCATCAGAATTTTTTACGGCCTTGCAGTAGTATGCAGGCAGAAGAAAATCTCCCCTGACGATCTGGCGTCGATCATAAGAGTATACAAGCCGCTGTTCATTTCAGAAAAAAGATTCAATAATCATTTTCTCAAAATCTACAGAAGTTACGTGGAAATCCTCCAGGGAGAAAATCTCTATGATTTCCCTGCACTGTTCTCAGCAGCGGAAGAAAAACTGCAGACAGATTTCGGGAATAATTTTTTTACTTCCAGACTGACACACATTCTTCTTGATGAATTTCAGGATTTTTCCCGCTGCTACTATGATCTTCTTAAGGTAATACGGGATAATTCGAAGCATGAAATCCGACTTACAGCCGTAGGCGACAACTGGCAGTCAATCAACGCATACGCAGGAGCCCAGACGGATTTTTTTAATGATTTCAGCAGCTATTTCACCAATGCATCACGCCTTGACATGCTTACCAACTACCGCTCCGACAAAAAAATTATTGAAGCAAGCAATGCGGTTATGCACGATCTCGGAAAAGGAGCAGCAGCCCACAGCAATGAAGACGGTGCCGCAGTTCTGGTAATACCTTCATCAGTAAAGTTTCAGATAGATCCTCATTCAGAAACTGCTGAAATTGCACGCTATCTCCTTAATACAAGAAATGACTGTGAGACTGTCGCGATCCTGACCAGAACCCAGGCGGAAGCTGCGAAATACAACGAAGAAATCGGCAAACTGGATCTGAGGATCAGCACTGTTCATTCCTTTAAGGGCCAGGAGGCTGACTTCGTTATTATTGATGTCAGTTCCTGGTTCTTTCCACTGGTGCATCCGGATTCAATCTACAGCAGAATTGCCGGACTGACAAAGGAAAAAATAACCGAAGAGGAAAAAAGGCTGCTGTATGTCGCCATGACCAGAGCCAGAAAGGAACTTTACCTTGTTGCACCTTATGATGAAGTCAAATCTCCTTTTCTTAAAGACCTTGCCTTTGATTTTAATAGGTTTTCCGGAGGAAGTGCACCGTGGAAAAGCGGAAAACAGAGTGCTGTCACTGCAACGGTAGGAGGTAAAACCTACAAAATCAAGGATGATCTCAAAAAATTCGGATTCAGATTCGACAGTGTTAAAAAGAACTGGTACAGGAAATTTCAGGACAGAGATCAGTTTATCCAGGAGTATAAGAAGTTTTATTTCACCGGAGGAGATGTCAAAATAAATCTCTTTGATGATTCATACCAGAAAATACAGTTTCAGCAGGAAAATGTAAAATAAAAGTCGTAAATTTTACCGCAGTTTAACAACCAATCGGAGAAATCTGAAGCCGTCTGATGCATGAAACAACATAATATCGCGGTAAATTTTACCACTACAACATCACCGAATCCCGCAAAATCTATCCGGTATCACTGGCAGCCTGACCAAATAAACTCCTCAGAAAAACGCTGCGCCAGGACAGACTCCCCTATTTCTGACCTGACAGATGAAAAAGGGACACTGGACTATAACTGCTGCTTTTCAGTTCTTTCCGCTATGACCCCACTCAGTTCTAACCTTGTTTTCAATCATCCGACTGCTGTAACCGTATAAAACATCATTCAGCTTCGACAGAACACAGTTCATCAAATGAGGCTCTGGCGGCCACCTGATCTATAATCAGCATCGTGCCCTTCTCAAGCATGGTGCCACCGGAGTAGTCATGGGATGCGGCCATGGATATGCGTCCCTTCTGCACGTAATCCAGGGCAGTCTGTCTTGAATTCGCCTTGTTATCGTCATAGACCATGATGGCATGACCGCCGAAATTCTTTACCAGTCTCATGCATGGAATGTCCGTTGCACCGTCACCGAAATAAATCATATTCTTAAAAGGCATTGGTCTGTTCTTTCTCGGCTGATATGTGTTTACTGAAACATCATCAGTTTCATCAAGAACACCTTTGTTCAGTCTGAATATATACTGGGTTTTGTTTGTATAGTTGACTGCTCTTGCCGGCCAGATGGGATTGCCTTTATCATCATACATATAGGACGATGCAAATATAGCCTTGAAATTTCCGGCAATCGTGGTACCTTCAATCATCTCCTTGATCCCGGAGGAAATTATGTAGTGCGACACTTCAACACCCCGGCTTCTACCATATTCAGAAATTCTTTCAAACCAGGATTCCACTCCCGGAAAAAACTTTATGTTGCGACTGTATGCGGCAAAATCGCTCCGGGTTATAGGAATATTCTTTTCTCTTGCCATTTTTATGATCAGATACATATAGGCCAGAATACCGTCAACATTATGAGATACCTTTATCTCATTCGACATGATCCAGAACTGCTCAGGAGCGACGCCAAGCTTTGGAACAAGATCGTACTCCTGCATTTCTCCGTAGGCCAGCGTTCCGTCAAAATCGTAAATAAAAGCCATGGGTATAGTATCATTTGACATGTTACATCCTCCGCAATAAATTTGTCTCGGCATATGCCGAAACTAAAGAAAGCGACAGTTTATGTT
Source organism: uncultured Aeromonadales bacterium (assembly GCA_902796095.1). Lineage (GTDB taxonomy): Bacteria > Pseudomonadota > Gammaproteobacteria > Enterobacterales > Succinivibrionaceae > UBA2804. Next base: position 5,738 of record CADBNP010000358.1, read on the forward strand.
GAGCACACAGCTACATAATAGCACAGATTTTATACACATAATTTTGAGCCGATATTCAAAATATGGAAGTAAAAGAAAAAAAAGCTTTAACATTTAAAGCTCATTAGAATATGACATTTCAAATTATTTCGATTTTTACACAAAAACCACAAATATAAAATCTCTAACTTTGTTATAAACATTTTACATATCTTGATATTATACTCATAACATTTTGTGTTTTCATAAAAATGAATATAAGTTTAAAGAAGAATATAAGGTTTTAGAGAATGTTTGAATTAGCAACTGATTTTTCAAAATTAACTTTTCCTGAAAAGTTAATACATATTGATAGTGAGTTATCAGAATATGATGCAAGAAAACAAGTTGAAACTTTTATAAAAAGCAGAATACGAACAAATCTCTATGTGGCAACATGGTCAACCCAATATAACTACATTGGAAAAGCAAGATATATGTGGGAATATGATTTATACATTACCTATTACATAATCAAGTTCATTTTGAATATTATAAATAATATTGATGTTAGATTATGTAATACTGTTATTTATAATTCGTATTATTATAAAAAAAGGAGAAGATCTAGAATTAGAAAGAGGCTTTCAATATCTAGGTGAGTTTATAATTAGTTTTAAAAATGTTAATAACACAGTTAAACAAGAAGGAAAATACAAACTTTCTGACTTGACAATTTTTGTATGGAGTAATCAAAGATTAATGATTTCTTTCAGTTATTCTGATGTATCAAATTCATGTGATTTAATATCCATTTGTGAGCATACTTTAACATGCCAGAAAGCATATGAAATCTTGAGAAAAATATCAAATGATAGATTTAATCTATAATACATTGAAAAGAATTATAATGAAACTTTTACAAAGAAAACTGTTTAATGAATTTTTTATTAGAGAGCCTAAATATATTACTCGTTTTAACCTGTAATTTGATTAGAAATAAAACTATATTGTAAATTTTGCTAAAACGATTCCTGTAAATCAGTTCAGAACATCGAATTCTGATCTGTCTTCCATGAGGACTGTTTTGCAGAAGTAACGTGATCCTCAGGCAGCAGTTCTCCGATAAGCAGAGGCGAATTCACATTATGCTGTCTTGCATGGGCCTTAACTTCCTCCTCCAGATAATTCGCATAGCAGTACCTGCACATATGCAAGCATGAATTATATGCGCCGATGTCATGTCCCATCAGGCAGTCACAGTTTCTGATCCTCTGATACCTTTCTCTCCTGAGACTGCATCCCAGAACCTTTTCAAACAGCTCATATGTGAGACAGCCTCCGACAGTTACCGGAAGATCCTCAAAAAAAGACGGCTCCTCGCCGCATAGTTTCAAAGTTATGCCAAACCCGGATGCGATTCTTGTGAGATTGACAATCATTCTACGTTTAGCATCCATGGGCACTGTTTTCAGCTGCGGATAAGTATACTGATGCTTGGGGTATTCTCTGATGAAACTGACAACAGCAGTATCCAGTACGCCATTAAGACACCGGCAGATGGAATCAAAGGATTTATAATGTACCTCCTCTGTATATACATCAGTCAAGATAACAGGATCATATCGCAGAGCTACGCAACCGAAAGGAAGAAGAGAAGCAAGCTGAATAAGTGATTTGATCACAACATTCACAGGGGGGACATAAGGTTCAAGATCAGATGCGTACGGAGTAACAGAAACAAACCAGTACTGCCCGTATTCCTCAAGCAGCGGAACCGATCGCAGCATGGGAGTGGGATTCTTTGTGCAGAACCCGATGAGATCAACAACTTTCGGATCAAGACTGTACCTTGTTACCTGATGGAAATTGAATGGATTTCGAACCATTAGATATCCTTCTCTGATACGGTTCATAAACCAGTGACTGTAAAAGGCTGGTATGTCAGTTCTCAATCCGGTCTGTATTATCATTATTTTTTTACAGGCTTCTCCAAAATATCTTTTTAATCCGTTAACAGCTGAAACATATATTTCGTTAAACAAAACCGGTTCTTAACCGCCCTGCTCCTGTAAGGAAAGACATCACGGGGGATCCGAACCGGCAGCATACATGAAGGACAATTCAGCTCATGTTACTTCATGGCAAAAGGATGAAACATTGATCATGAAAAGTGCATAATGCAATTAGAAAATCGTATCATGCACCTCAAACGGTATACCGGCACGATCGAAAAACTCCTTGCTGGATTTTATTATTTCCGGATCGTCAGTTTCCTCAGTTACAACATCAACTCTTTCAAGACATTCGGACAGGATCAGAGGACAGTGAAACTGAAGTTCAAAAAATTCAAATCCGAACATGTCGCTGAGCAACTCCGGAAGATCATAAAAATTACCGCGGTTTAAGATTTTTTCCTTAACCTTCATACCGAAGAAGTAATAACCGTCTACACCGTTCTTGCCGATCGGTTTGCTTCCGGCCGGAGCATCATGAACTGGTCCTCTTATACAGGTGGCAAGAGGATTGGATACCAGTGTCGGGATAAGACAGTAGGAAGACTTGAAAATCATTGAATTTCCAACTGTAAGAGTTGTAAAAGGAAAGAGTTTTTCCTTTTTAAATCTGAAAACAACGCCGCCATACTGGTAGACCATATCATAGGTTGAAATAAGATTGTCAGATATCCTGTCTGCCGACAGGTAACCGAATTTCGGATAATCCTGTGGCTCCAGAGTTGAAGTATCAACCCCGAAAAGAACTCCGGTGCTTTCCCTGCGAACATCCGCACCTCCTACAGTAGCACTGGATCCTGTCTCCATCACATTCATAATTCTGCCGGATTCTATGATCCTGGGCAGAGTCTTGCTGTGAACTCTCAAATAAAAAGCACCGTCTTCAATAATTTCTCTCAAAAATTTTTCTATATGGAAGGCTACCTCCCTCATATATGGATATTTAAGGATCTGCTCGTAGTATTTCTGCTGGTACTCTTTAAAATTAACCAGGGTCTTTGATACTGACATCTTACTCCAACTTTTTCTTCACATAACGAATACAAACTAAAACTAAATTATCTGCAGTGATAGCCTACCGTGCATGGTGATAATCAACTGCAGGGGGTTATATTTTCTTACGCAGAAAAAAACACTGCATTTAACATCATAAAAAATCAGAAATCCAACTTTTTGTAACAACAGAAACAGTCGACGCAACTGTCAGATTCATTTCTGATCCTTTTCAATCACTGACTCGCATGCCTGCGTCATAAACTACTCCACTTCCTAACGGCTGTTTACGGGTGAGTACGCCAATCAGTCCGTCGCCAACATACAATCCGAAATATACGGTCTTTGCTTTGCAACAATAAAATCATACCGGCATACAGCTGCACTGCGATATTAAGGATCTGTTGTGCCATACCTGAAATGGTCAAACTTGAAAGCACGGACATTGAAATAAAAGGACGTAACATGATTTGGCTTTGTTAATAAATCATCATCATTTTTATTTCAGTATATTACAATCAGGTTATACTCGCAGGTGTCATTAACCGTAACTGCAGGTGATTGTGAGTGTCAGGATTTTTTTGCTGAATAAACAGCAAACCCGATCCTGTCCGGATTCTTTTTCTGTACATCAGATACAGCACAGACACTTGAGCAGAAAAAGAATAAACCGTCGCGACAACATTTCTAACAGCAGCATGCCCAAAATAAGTTTGTCAATAATGTGCCTTCTACTGTTCAGGGAAAATACAGCACATAAAAATCTGTCGTCTGCCTGGCCGGAAGAAACATCCCAAATCAGTTTAAAACCTTTGAAACAGATACTGCCGGATGTACTTAATCAGCATTTCCCGGTAGTCTTTAAACACCAGCAGAAATATT
>CADBNP010000359.1 GCA_902796095.1 uncultured Aeromonadales bacterium
AAAACAGAAAACCGGTTCTGATCAGACAGATTCTTTTCCCTGTTTTCATTCTTTTTTGGATGCAGACCTTCCCGGAGCCGGCATTGTGGAAATAATGAGACCGAGTATGGTAAGGGCACAGCCGGCAAAACCGCTGAGATTGAGCTGCTCCTTCAGGAAAACAAAAGCAAAAAGTACTGTTATGACCGGACCTGCGTAGATATAGATGCAGGTTTTCACTGCTCCGATAATTTTTACTGCATAGTTCCATGAGGCAAAGCATGCGGCAGATGCAATTGAACCCAGAAAGAGCAGGTTGCCCAGATACGACAGATCTGCATATCTTGAAAAATTGTCGATGTTGATGTCAGAAAACGGCAAGAAGGGCAGAATAAATATAATTCCCCACAGAAAAACTCTTCTGGTTACCGCTATGCTGTTAAACCCGTAGCTGCTCAGCTTTTTTATAGTCAATGAATATACAGCCCAGCTGATGCAGGCAAGGATTACCAGCAGATCTCCTGCCGGATGGACAGATAAATCAGAACCTCTGAGACTGAGCATGACAATGCCGGATATGGAGACAATAAACCCGGTGATGAACTGCCATGAAAGAGCCTGGCGATCCCCGTATACCAGCCAGGACAGCAGACCTGTAAAGAGAGGTGCACTGGCGACGATTATTCCTACGTTTGATGCTGTTGTAATTGTGAGTGCATGGTTTTCAAGCATGAAATAGAGGCAGATGCCTGTAAGTCCGGCCAGGATAAAATATTTTTCAGTTCTGAAGGAAAAAGAAATTTTTTTCGGACAGACGGCGCTGAGCAGCGATACTGCGATGAACAGTCTGATCAGAAGAATTTCCGCAGGTGCAAAGCTTTCAACAAGATACTTCGTTGAGACATATGTCACTCCCCAGACTGTTGTGGTGAAGAGAGCTGCGATGTGTCCGGATAAAATGTTTCTGTCCATAGTAAAATATGCAAACACAAGAAAATATCGGCAGGGAACTTCCCTGTTACGTTGCTTATTTTATACGTAATTTTGACTTGCTGCTTCATTTTCCTTTCCCTGTTTTTTTTGTTTTCTCGCCCGGAAGTGAATATTATATTCCAGGTGCTGTGCACCGGTACAGCTCATATTTCTGCTGAATGACATACTGAATACACTGAAGTGATTGATGACAGCTTTAATTTTCTGAAGCTTTAAAACCGGGAAACTGAGAAGATGAAAAGTGGCGGTAGATAGAGCACGCTACATGGGAGAGAAGCGAGCCTGGCAGCATAAGTCTGAAGAATAAGCAACAGTGAACCCAGGACAAATCAGCGAACAATCTGTTTTGCTTCCGGTTTTGCTGCTGACTGCAGCATTTCTGCCTATAAATCTGACGATATCGCAATTTTTGCAAACAGAAAACTGTATACTGTAGACTTGAAAAGATTCGAATTCAGAAAATGTCTCTTGTATCTTTGAAATATCAGTTTAATCAGGAATCAGCTAAATCATGAAATCTTTAAACTTTGTCAGTCCTCTTGTTACTATCAATCCCGGCGATGAGAAAAATCGGGGCAGCGAATTTGCAAACCTTGTATTTGAATGGTTCAAGGGCAGCGCCGGTTTTACAAACTATACCTTCAGTCAGGGATACAGAGTTTATATCGGCAATCCTCAGAAGCCTCACAGTTTTGATGTTTTCGGCATTGAAAACGAAGGTCATGCAACTGTTGCTGCTGAGTGCATGGATTTCAGCAGGAGAAAAGCAAGCGGCGATAAGAATCAAATTCCGTATGATGAATTTGCATTTCTGAATGAAGCCGCTTTATTTCTGTCCATGACTGACTGCAATGTGAAATATTTAGTGATCAGGAAAACAGTTCTTAAAAACGGTGAATCATTAGCAAGATGCTACTACCGGATCTACGGGCATATTCTGAACCGTCTGAACGTAAAGCTTGCTGAATATGATGACAGGAACAAGTCTTTTTCAGATATATGATCCGGATTTTTATACTTCGTAAAGGGGGAACTTATATTGGGTGACGTAGTTTTTTAATGTTTCTTGCCATTTTTTTGTGTGTTTTCTTCTGCTTGCAATATTTCTGCTGGTGTTTAAAGACTACAGAGAAATGCTGATTAAGTACATTCGCCAGTATCTGTTTCAAAGATTTTAAACTGATTTTGCATGTTTCTTCCG
>CADBNP010000360.1 GCA_902796095.1 uncultured Aeromonadales bacterium
GCGGAACCAGAAAGTCCATGGAAAATATGCTTTCCAAGGAGGAACTCGATGACTTCATAGAATTCATGAAGGAGGAGAACAGAAAGAACAGGGAATTTGAATTAATCTGATTATGTCTCTGAGTTATGCGGTATCACGTCCATATGAAAAAGGCATGCCTTCCGGCATGCCCTTCATGAAATCAGATCCTGTTACGGTATCAGTGAACTCTCATTCCCGGTTGGGCTCCTGAGTCCGGTGAAAGGAGGAATATATCCTTGCCTCCGGGACCTGCCGCACATACCATGCCTTCGCTTACACCGAATTTCATCTTTCTTGGAGCAAGGTTTGCTACCATAATGGTGAGACGTCCTACAAGATCCTCCGGTTTGTAGGCTGATTTTATGCCGGCAAATACGTGACGCTGCTCGAGACCGATGTCCAGCTCAAGAGATATCAGCTTTTCTGCTCCTTCAACATGCTCGGCCTTCAGTATTTTTGCCACTCTGAGATCTATTTTGGCAAAATCATCAATGGAGATTTGCGGCGCTATTTCGGAATCATCATCCTTTTTGTTCTTCTTTGCAGGGGACTCGGTTTTTGCCTTCTGACTACCTGCCGCTGCCTTTGCCAGATCCTCTTTGGAATCGTTGATCATGTTCTGTACAGTCTTCAGATCGATACGTTTGAACAGCGGTCTGAAATCATTGATCAGACATCCGCAGAGATGAACTGATATTTTATCGAGAGCAAGATCTGTGTTCAGCAGCTTCTCAACTTCTCCTGCCAGTGCAGGAACAACCGGTTTAAGATAAGTGACCAGTATTCTGAACATGTTGAGAGAATTGGTGCATACTTCGTGGAGTCTTTCCTTCTGTGACGGATCCTTTGCCAGAATCCATGGTGCACAGGTGTCAACGTAGCGGTTTGCTTCATCTGCAAGACCCATGATTTCACGGATGGCTCTGGAGTAGTCGCATTTTTCGTAGCATTCATCCACGAGCCCTGCGGCATTGACAAATTTCCCAAAAATTTCCTGCTCTGTAACCTTGTCAGCAAGTTTTCCTTCGAAGTTTCTGGTGATGAATACAGCCGTTCTTGAAGCAAGATTTACAAGCTTGTTTACCAGATCGGAATTAACCTTGGCCACAAAATCTTCAAGATTCAGATCCAGATCGTCGGTTTTGCCGTTCATCTTTGCGGCATAGTAATATCTGAGAGCTTCCGGGGTAAAGTGCTTAAGATATGTAGATGCCTTGATGAAAGTTCCCTTTGATTTGCTCATCTTTGCACCGTTCACGGTAACATAGCCGTGAACCTGCAGTTTTGTCGGCATTCTGTGATCGGTTCCGTACAGCATGGCAGGCCAGAAGAGAGAATGGAAGTACAGAATATCCTTTCCTATGAAATGGTCCATTTCGCAGGTGCTGTTTTTCTCAATGTACTCGTCAAAATTAATTGAACCGTCTTTGTCGCAGAGATTCTTGAAGGAGCCAAGATATCCCACAGGAGCGTCAAGCCAGACATAGAAATACTTGTTGTCTGTATCAGGAATTTTGAAACCGAAGTATGGCGCATCTCTTGAAATGTCCCACTGCTTCAGACCGGACTCAAACCATTCATTCAGTTTATTTGCCATTTCTGCAGGAACTGCACCTGAAGAAATCCATTCCTTCAGAGGCTGTTCAAAGGCAGGCAGATCGAAGAAATAGTGCTCTGTTTCCTTCATTTCCGGTTTGCTTCCGGAAACTGTTGAATAAGGATCTATCAGTTCGGAAGGAGAATAGGTTGCACCGCAGACCTCGCAGTTGTCACCGTACTGATCCGGTGCCTTGCATTTAGGACAGGTACCTTTGACAAAGCGATCCGGCAGAAACATCTGTTTTTCCGGATCAAACAGCTGGGATATGGTTCTTGTTTTGATATATCCCTTCTCTTTCAGCTTTTTGTATATGGAGGTGGAAAACAGCTCATTTTCAGGGCTGTGTGTCGTATAGTAGTTGTCAAAGTTTATTTCAAAAGCTTCAAAATCTGCACGATGCTCACTGTTGACGGCAGCAATCATTTCTTCCGGTGAAATATTAAGCTGTGCAGCCTTGAGCATTACTGGAGTTCCGTGAGTGTCGTCAGCACAGACGAAGTGAACTTCATTGCCCTTCATCCGCTGGTATCTTACCCATATATCAGCCTGGATATGTTCAAGCATATGACCTAAATGGATTGAGCCGTTGGCGTACGGCAGAGCGCAGGTAACCAAAATTTTCTTTGTCATCATATCTCCAAAATTTTATGCTGACGTATTATAACCTAAAGAGGCCGTGTGAGATTAAAAAATCGGTTCACGGCTTATGGCGGTAAACGGAGAAGAACCCGGATCAGCATATTCGGGCTGATTCAGGTTTATTTTTGCCGGAGGTACAGAATTTCCGCATGCTTCCTTTTTTTCGCAAAATGTCGGATGTCTGTGAGGTTGAAGTGATTTAGCTTTGGGATTTAGCCGGTAATTCCGTAGAAGACGGCAGTTTCCTTCAGAATCTCCAGGATCCTCTGATCCTTTTCATTCTGAATACACATGTCGTTCAGTTCTGTCATAAATCTGCCGGCGTTGTTTCTTCCGTATTCGGAAATTTTCTGATTCCAGATGTTTCTTTCCTCTTCGCTGAGTATAAACTCGTAGTTTCGGGCCTTGTAGCGGAACAGCAGTTCATTCATATCTCTGCTGCTGAACCTGATGTTGCACAGAAGAGAAGGATCCTTCTTTTCTGATGCATGGATCTGGTTCATGATTAACTGATTTGCATCCCGTTCATCTTTAGGTTTAGACAGATAGTCATACAGGGCCAGTTCCGGATCAACTGCGGATCCGTTCAGAGATTTGTAGTAATCTCTGTATTTTGAAATGCATCCGGACATATAATCCCTCAGCAGTTCCTTTTCGTTAAGCAGCTGCAGGTTCGCCTTAACTGTTTCCGGACTGATATTAACCCTTTCATGACGGTTGTTTTTGTTCAGAGTGTTGTAAGGCACAAGAACAGGACAGGCATTCAGTTTGATTTTGATTATGCCCAGATCTGACATAGGAACAGCCGAGCAGTCCAGTTCTTCGAGATCCGGAAGCTCATTAAAATTTTCCACCGGATCAATCAGATTCCAGCAGTACAGGTTGCTTGCAGTTTCATCCAGAAATACAGGAAGAACTGCTCCAACATACAGATGCTCAGGTCCGAAGGTACTGTCAACTGTGAGGAGAGTCTTTGAGGTCAGGCTTCCGCTTCTGCTGTCTACCAGATATTCCAGAATCTGTCTTTTTGTTCTGTGGCTGAAAACAAAGTTAAACATAGGCTGCTGCTTCGTTATTATGAGCTTCAGCAGATCTATGGTTGCAATAACGTCAGACATTGCATCGTGAGCATGTTCATGGGTTAGACCGTTGCTTCGGGAGAGCTCCTCCAGCTTCAGAACATACCTTCCTTCATTTTCGTCAAACGGCCATTCTATACCTTCAGGACAGAGGGCGCAGCACAGACGGATCAGCGGGTACACATCCCATCTGCTGCTGTTGTTGAAACTGTTGTAGGCATAAGGAGAAAAAAAATTCCTGAAAGCCGTATTGCGAATAAATTCATCATCGAATTTAATTGAATTGTATCCCAGCACGCAGTTGTTCGGAGCTGACAGAAAATTAAGAACGGTTTCTATGAAAATATTTTCACTGAGACCTTTTCTGTCTGCAAAAGCAGGGGTTATTCCTGTGACTGTCACAGCTTCCACACTGGGCAGATAATCCTTCTGCGGTTTGCAGTAGACAATCAGCTGTTCAACAGGGTTGAGATTGATGTCTGTTCTAATCCCTGCGAACTGTACTATTCTGTCCTGCTTCGGATCAGTACCGTACGTTTCAAGATCGTAGAACGTGAATGTTTCTATATTTGCACTTGTCATAAAGTTCAGAAAAAATAATCAGGCAGATGGTGAAGCAAAATCCGCTTTCCTTAATTTTGCCACTAAAATATGCGAAAGCGAACATACACTGAACAGACAGAATCTGATACCGGATTTTAGTCAGAACGTCTGCAGAAAGTCCGGGCCTTATAATGCAGCACGTCAGTCTTTTGGTTTGAAACTGTTTGTGGCTTCATCATATTCATAACCATTTTCCCGGAAGTAACTGATGAAGTCGTCTCTGTCCAGATCCTCTTTTCTGATCAGATCGTCAAGGCTGCTGCATTCATCTCTCAGCATGGTATTCGTTCTGCTCAGGGTTATGAAAAAATCAGAACTGCGGTAATTTTCCAGACTCATTTCTTTTCCTTAATGGTGAAGACAGACTTCCAAAAGCATCCAGAAGCCGGAGAAAGCATAAGATCAGCGAGCATCAGATCAGCAGATTGCTCAGATTGTACAGATTTACATCAAACTTGTGCTGCATCTGGCAGAGACTTTCTGCTATCTCATGGTGGACAATGTGATTGTCCTGAATTCCGATACATACTCCGCCTACACCACGTTTTATCAAATCCACGGCATAGGAGCCCATCTGTGATGCCACGATGCGGTCGAACGCGGTAGGGGATCCTCCTCTCTGAACATGACCAAGAATCGTTGTTCTGATTTCAAGTCCGGTATGAGTTTCCAGATCTGCGGCCAGCTCTTTGATATCAAGGACATTTTCACAGATGAGAACTATTGCGTGGCGCTTTCCCTGTTTCAGTCCGTCATCGATGTTTTTGTACAGTTCCTCCAGAGAAAACTGTCTTTCAGGAACAATAACATACTCGGCACCGCAGGCAACTGATGCGTAAAGAGCCAGGTCACCGCAGTTTCTGCCCATGGTTTCAACAAGTGAAATTCTTTTGTGGGATGATGCTGTGTCTCTCAGCTTGTCCACATCGTCAATTACATTTCTGAGTGCTGTTGAGAATCCTATGGAGTAGTCCGTACCTGGAATGTCATTGTCTATGGTTCCCGGAATGCAAACGCAGGGGAAACCTTCAAATGACAGAAGTTTTGCTCCCTTGTATGAGCCTTCTCCGCCAATGACCACCAGACCGTCAATTTCATGTTTTCTGAGAATTGACATGGCATCCTTGCGTACTGCCTCATCCTTGAATGCGGGAAAACGGGCTGTTCCCAGAATTGTTCCGGCGCGGTTCAGAATGTCAGCGACATCATCTCTTTTAAGTTCAAAAATTCTTTCCTGATGCAGTCCGAGATATCCGTCTCTGATTCCGAGAACCTGAATTCCGCTGTTGATTGCTGTTCTCACTATTGCCCTGATGGCTGCATTCATGCCGGGGGCATCGCCGCCGCTGGTAAGTATTCCAATTTTTTTAATCATAATAATTTCGCGTTGTATTATGCAATTGCCTTGAGTTTTTATGCAGAACGAACTGTTTTGTGTTTATGATTATATTAAAAGTATGAATCTGTTATGTCAATGAGACAGGGAGCCGGAGACTGGCAACGCAGGGTAATATACCGGAATTTTTCGTGTTGTTTCGCAGAAATGACGAAAGGGAGGGAAAGATCAGGGGGTGAAACAAACATACAAAAAAAAGATCCACAGAATCTGATGGAGAAAAAAAAAAAAAAAACAGGGATGATTCTACCTTCTGCAGCTCATCGTAACTGACGGATTCCGCATGTCATAGCCGCCGGCGTTAAAGTAAATCTGATTTACTCCGGTTGCTCCCTTCTGATTAGGATCCGGTGAGTCAAGAACCTGGAAACTGAAGTTGTTTCCTGAAACTGTGAATGATCCTATCTCAATGAGAACTTCCTGTCCGGTAGCCGGATGATTCATGAAAACCCTGTAACTGTTTCCTGTAAATTCGTGGCGGATTCTGATTGAAGGATTTCCCTGAATCTGACAGTTGTAGGATCCGGCAAGCTGATTTCCCGGAGTCGGCATTGGACCTGGGGCAGGCACAGGTCCCGGAGCAGGCATTGGACCTGGGGCGGGCACAGGTCCCGGAGCTGGTATTGGTCCTGGAGCAGGTGTCGGACCGCCTGCAAATTTTTTCTGGAATACTGTCTGGGTGTTGTCTATTACAAGTATCAGAGAGTTGCCGCTGACGGTGTAAGGTATAACCTTCTGTACTGACTGAAGTGCCTGATCACCGTACAGCACCAGATTGCCGTTAAATGCTCTGTAATAAGTTGCTTTCGTTTCGCCGTTTAAGGTCAGTTTAATGATTCCGCTGTTTTCCATTGTAAAAATCAGCGATTCGCTACCGTTTGTAAGTTCCCAGGAACCTAAAATCTGAGGATCGATACCCTGAATCTGCTGTGGTTGAGGTATTTGCTGCGGTGCCGGCTGAGGCTGAACTACTGTATTGCTTTCATTGACATAAAGACCGTTTCCTGTCGCATATACATTGCCTTCCTGCTGCTGGGCTGCAGTTCCGTTTGTGCTGCCGCTTTGAGGAAAGAACGGAGGAAAATCGTCAGCGAAGGCACCTGCCGAGGTGAGAATGAGAGCAAGTGCGACTGTTTTGAATGATTTCATTTTATATCCTTTTTGTAATTTCACATTTTCTGGCAGTTGACTACAAGACCTTCATTGGTAAGTGAATATCCGTTTCCTGAGATTTGTATGTTGGATGTTCCGGTTACGCCTATGGCTGACGGATCTGTAGAATTTGTCACCTGATACTGGTACAGATTTCCGGAAACAGAATATGTGCCGGTGCTTGTTGTTACAATCTGGTTGTTGTTATAGATTGCTGCCTGGTAGCTGTTTCCGCTGTATACGTAAATCAGGGAAAGCTGAGGCATATTCTGAACAGTGCAGTAGTAGTTGCCGTTTAATCCGCCGGAAGACGGTGTCTGAGGTACTGTGATCTGCGGTGCAGGGACTGTGTTCTGAGCCGGAGGAACTGTCTGTGCTCCCTGGCTGTATCTTGTGAAGGAATAATTCTGGTTATCAATGGTAACATTCAGAGTATCACCGCTGAGAACGAAATTCATGCTGAACTGTTCTCCTGACTGGGATCTGAGCTGAATCGTATTTCCCTGAACGCTGTAGAAAAAAACAGATACGTTGCCGTTTACGCCTATTGAGGCGAAACCCTCATTGTTGAACATCATCATCATCTGGTTGCTGTAGTTGACCCATGTTCCGGCCAGTGTTCCGGATGATGCTGTCTGATCGTTCAGACCTTTTGTAACTACTGACCAATCTGTCAAATCTTCAGTTTTTGAACCGTTAAGACCTATGGCATTTCCCAGAGAGCCTGCATTTGCCGTGTTTACATCAGATCCCAGATTTGTAAGAGATCTGGCAGCTTCGAAATCATCTGCCGCCTGGGACTGGGAAAGAGAGACGGCTGTAAGGATGGTGAGCAGAGATATGATATTTCTTTTCATTGCAAATTCTTTTCTCCAAAATTGTTGCAGAATATGAACGACAGATATCTACTGAGGTTCAAACCTTTCTGTGTGAAATGATAGCACACCGCAGTACTGCAAACTTGTATACACATTTCATAACCGGTATGTATTCTCTGTTTTTTGACTGATTTCACAGTATGAATGCATATGGTTTATTCTTTTTCAACCGGTAAGTGCCGGAAAACGGATGATCACACTATGATTTCTTCAGAAGAATAAAAAGAAAGAGTCTTCGGTTTAATCCGAAGACTCTGCTAATGAAGCACAAAATGCCTGAAAATCAGGAGCATGAATCTGTGTGTTAAAAATTGAAAGTAAATCCCAGCTGAGCGTTGTGAGAATATGCATCTGATGCAAGTCTTGCATAACGGTAGCCTAAATCAAGACTGAGATTTCGGTTAAAGTTGAACATAAAACCGGCACCTGCCTGGAAGGCACCTCCATGACTCCTATCCGATGCACAGTATCTTCCACAGTATTCTGCTTTTGACCATCTTGTTCCGCCGCCTGCTGTCAGATAGAAGTTCATCCATTCAGCAGGATAAAGATCCAGATATCCGTTTACTATCAGGGTGTCCAGATCCAGTTTGCCGCCAAAACTTTTGTCTTCTGCTTTGAAGTAGTGGGTCCATTCAAGTTCAACTCTTCCGCCAACAACATCTCCGCGGATATTCGCGCCGCCTGCAAATGCTACATTTGCGACTGTGTCTGAAAATTTGTCATTGATTTCATCCGGATCCCAGTGAATATTTGAAACTCCGCTTCTCAATGATAAATATCCTGTCGTATCTGCGCAGCATACTGATGATACTGACAATAACAGACTTAATGCGATAATTTTTGCTTTCATGTAGATAATTCCTCGATATTATTACTTGTTTCTTTTGAATTTTTTTGAAAGAATGAGGATTATATACCTGTTAAAACTTGTGTCAACAGGTATTATTAAAAAATTGTGACTTTTCTATAGTTTTGGCAGAAGTGTGCTGCTGATGCGGCTGATTATAATCTGGAATTGTTTTGTCAGTTCTTAAAACTGACTGAAACCGTGTGATGTCTGGGTGCAGTTACAGATTTGGACAGGAGGACTTCATAATGGAAGTCCCCTAACAGTGAAAATCTACAGTTTTATTTTATTCTTGTACATGTAGTAATAACCTGAATACCTTCATCACCTCCCATGGTCATGGTGTATCCGTGTGCGGAGAGAGTAATAGGGTTTTGTCCTGTTTTACCAATGGAAGCCGGATCTACAGCGTGCTGGATTGTATAGTTAAATGTATTTCCCGTTATGCTGTAAAGACCCATTTCCATAAGATTACGCATACCCCTGTATTCCATGTATGCTTTATATGTGTTCTGACTGAATTCGAAATAGATTTTTATGCCGTGCTGTTTTGTGTGAATGCTTTCGCAGTTGTAAAATCCTTCAATGTACATAGGAGGCTGATTCACAGGTGCAGGAGCCGGCTGCGGTGTCGGCACTGGCATTGGCTGAGGAGCCGGCTGCGGTGTCGGTACTGGCGTTGGCTGAGGAACCGGTTGTGGCATAGGTTGAGGCTGAGGATTACCCTGTGCTGATAATTTTGAGAATGTAACACTGTTGCCATCAATGTTTACTGTGATAGAGTTTCCGTTGTACTGTACTGCGTGCTGACCGAGTGTCTGCTGGCATGCACTGTCGCCGCATATGAGAAGATTTCCGTTCTGTATTCTGTAGTAGGATTTATAAATCTTCCCGTCTGGTGTTTTTATGTACAGCAGTTCATCTTTGAAAATAAAAATAACTTTTCCACTTGGTGAGGTCCACTGTCCCTGGTACAGCATTTCTTCCTGTGTCAGCTGGTGTACCGTTGAATTGCCGGTCTGAACTGGCTGGGTTGGTTGAGGCTGCTGAGTCTGTTCAACAGGTGTGTCTCCTGTGTTTTCAGGAAAGAAAGGCGGAAAGTCGTCAGCCATGGCTGAGCCGCATGTGAAAGAAGCGATCAGTAATGCAGTGATGTTGAATTTTTTCATTTGTACTATCTCTGAAGAATAACCAAAGATTCAGATCAGCTTTAATTTCCAAAATTTCAAATGATCTGAAATAACTCCCCTTATTATGCTTGATTCCTCCATGTTTGAGATAAACCATTTTGAAACTTTTATGTATTGATCACACAGTATGATGGCGCAGGACGTTTAGAAAATTTGTCAGTTGATGCCTGATTGTGATTTGTATTCTGGTTGAAGCCGATCTGCCCGTCTGTGCAGTCATGTTTTGAACTGCTTCATAATATTGATTAGTTTTGGGCATTTGTCTGATTTTATCTCAGTTCAACAAAATATAATGAAGAAAAGTGTTTTGATCATA
>CADBNP010000361.1 GCA_902796095.1 uncultured Aeromonadales bacterium
AGTGCGGATTGGTAATTCACAGTAACAGACATATAAGAGGAGTTGATGTATGCACAAGGGTTTTGATCTGATAAATCCTGACGTTGAACAATGGAATCTCAGAGTCGGAGAAAGTCATCCTGAGATCCCTTTTGTTAAGCTGAAGGAGGGTAAAAAGAATATCATCTTTCTGGATATAGACGGAGTGATTCAGCCTTACGACAATAATTACCGCTTTGGTCATTCCCCTGATCTCACAATGGAAAAACTTCGAAAAGAATTCGATCCGAAACTGGTGGATGAGGGTGATCGCTGGGATATCCTTGCTGCATATTATGACTGGGATGAGGTTGCACTGGCCAGGGTTGCAAAACTTTGCAGACACAGCGGTGCATACATTGTTCTGCACTCATCCTGGATAGGCTCCAGCAGTCTTGAACGCCTGAAGCTGTTTTTTGAATTTCACGGTATGGGTGATTACGTGCTGGATGTCTGTCATAAATGTGATCCCGAAGAAACCGGCGCAAGAGAACGGGAACTTGGATACTGGATCGGTGATAAAGAAGCGATTATTCTAAAATGGCTAGATGATCATGCCGGTGAGGTGCAGAACTATATTGTCATCGATGACTACGATATGTCCTGGACATTTGGATCAAGATTTATCCGTACGAGTGACTATATGACAGACATTGATTACCAGGTAGCAAGATCAGTCCTGAACAGATGGATGAGGTACCGTCAGTATGACGAAGAAACAATCTGTATTGGCGAAACTTTTATAAGATACAGGATAGCTGAAATAGGAACAGTAAAGATGCTCTTTTTTACCACTGAATTTACTGAGCATCTGATGCAAAAAGTAAGTTTTGACATGTGGATTAAAAATATCCGGATATTGATCCTGATTCTCAAGGGCAAGTATTTCAGCCGCGAGCGAAAGGAAGAATACAGTGATATTGACTATCTCTGCTGGTGCTGGCCGACAGACAGTTACTATGAAAACAGAAGCGATACCCTGGAATGTGTGAGGATAGGCTACTCAGCCAGCAGACTCAGTAGAAACATGTCCATGCAGGTGCTTAGAGCAGGAAGATCAAAATCTGAACGTTTTTTTGCCGAGGATTCAGAAGAAAACAGGGAAGCCTGTGAGATCGGTGAGAAACTCATAGAGAATTTCGGAAAGCATAAGATAGAAAAAGACTCGAGTTGGTATTAAAAAGTTCCGCTTCAGTGCGTGCAGCACCGGTATCTTTTTTCGAAATGAATCCCCGGAGAATACTACATAACTGAGGTACGCCGGATCTGTTTCAGGAACAGTACGGACTTTATCAGGATCTGAAAATCTCAAAATCTAAAACAGGCATCTGTTTATCTGTTTGCCCTTCTTTCTTGATCAGATCTCTGAAATAAAATAAACTAGAGTGACTGTTTTTTGCAATTATAAGTCAGAACAGAAGTTTATTTTTTCAGACTGCGCCGGTTTGCATAATACTCTGTATGTGCAGATCAGGACAGTGTTTTGATTACTGTTTCAGCTGCGGTGCATTTTAAAGCGGATAAAGCTGAAATTTTCTTTGCCTGGCTGTGAACTGAACGCGTATTGCTCCGGTCTGTACAGTGTCTGGAAATTTTCTGTTGCTTTTTTATTAGTTGATCTTGAAGGAACCTATGCCTCAGTTTATCTATACAATGAACCGTGTGGGAAAGATAGTACCTCCCAAACGTCAAATTCTTAAGAATATTTCTCTTTCTTTTTATCCCGGCGCCAAAATTGGCGTTCTGGGTCTTAACGGTGCAGGTAAATCCACACTGATAAAAATCATGGCAGGACTTGATAAGGAAATTGAAGGTGAGGCCATTCCTTATCCCGGAATTAAAATAGGATACCTTCCTCAGGAGCCTGTTTTCGATCAGGAAAAGTCGGTTCGGGAAACTGTAGAGGAGGCATTCAGTGAAATTACAGCTGCTCTCAGACGCCTTGATGAAGTTTATGCCGCCTATGCCGAGCCTGACGCTGATTTTGACAAGCTTGCCAGGGAACAGGCCGATCTGGAGGCAAAGATAGAGGCTGCAGACGGCCATAATATTTCAAATCAGATGGACGTTGCTGCGGAAGCTCTCCGTCTTCCTGACTGGGATGCAAAAATTAAAAATCTTTCCGGTGGTGAAAGAAGACGTGTCGCCATCTGCCGTCTACTGCTGGAAAAGCCGGACATGCTGCTGCTGGACGAACCTACAAACCATCTTGATGCCGAGTCTGTTGCATGGCTTGAGCATTTTCTTCATGATTACGAGGGTACTGTTGTTGCCGTTACTCACGACAGATATTTTCTTGATAATGTGGCGGGATGGATCCTGGAACTTGATCGCGGCGAGGGCATCCCGTGGGAAGGCAACTATTCCAGCTGGCTGGAGCAGAAGGAAAACCGTCTCAGAATTGAGGCAAATACCGAATCCGCCAGAAAAAAATCCATAGAGAAGGAACTTGAATGGGTTCGCCAGAATCCAAAGGGAAGACACGCCAAGAACAAGGCCCGTCTTGCAAGGTTTGAAGAGCTCAACAATGTCGAATATCAGAAGCGTAATGAAACCAATGAACTTTACATACCTGCAGGTCCGCGTCTCGGCGACAAGGTTATAGAGATCAGAAACCTGTGCAAGAGCTACGGTGATCGCAGACTGATAGACGATCTGAGCTTTACGGTTCCGAAGGGTGCAATTGTAGGTATAATCGGACCGAACGGAGCAGGCAAGTCAACTCTGTTCAGAATGCTTACCGGTCAGGAAAAGCCTGACAGCGGAACTGTGGAGATTGGTGATACCGTGGTTCTTGCTGCGGTGGAGCAGTTCAGAGATCACATGGACAACTCCAAGACCGTGTTTGAAGAGGTTGCACAGGGCAGGGATATTATCAAAATCGGCAATTATGAAATTCAGAGCCGTTCATATATCGGCAAATTCAATTTCAGAGGAACAGATCAGCAGAAAATTGTTGGAAACCTTTCCGGCGGTGAAAGAGGTCGTCTGCATCTGGCCAAACTGCTTCAGGCCGGCGGCAATGTTCTGCTGCTGGACGAACCGACAAACGATCTCGATGTTGAAACGCTTCGTGCTCTTGAAAACGCTCTGCTTGAATTTCCTGGCAGTGCCATGGTTATTTCTCATGATCGCTGGTTCCTAGATCGTATTGCAACCCATATTCTTGACTATCAGGATGACGGCAGAATAACCTTCTTCGAAGGCAACTTCTCTGAATATGAGGACTGGAAGGTTAAGACCTACGGTGAGGATTCAGTTAAGCCAAAGCGTTCAAAATATGTGAAAATTAATTAGGAGTTTCTTTTATATGAAATCTTCGATGACTAAAATTATTGCTTCTGCTTTTTTTGCTGCGGTTCTTGCAGGATGTGCTTCAACTCCGTCATCTGTTTCTGATGACAGCGGTGTCGCCGCTGACTACAATCCGTCTCTTGCCATGACTGTTGCAGCAAATTCCATTGATTCCTGGCCTTTCAGTCCGATTAAGTTTGCATACAAACTGGGCGGAAGTACCGGCACCGATTCCAAGGGTGTCTGGTCCAGATCCATAGGCGAGGCAACTGTGCAGCGTTTTGAGACTCTCGGCATGACCTATGTTGAATCCGAGGCCGAGGCTGATTATCTTATTACCACCACTCTGATGGGTGAAGGTGACGATGCGTCCAAACTCTTTTCAAATATCGATGTGGGAGTAAAGGCTCAGCAGAAGGGCAGTGTGGGTATTTCTGTTCTTGATCGTCTTACCAACAGGGTTGTGTGGGAAGGTCTGATTGAAGCATACAGCGATTTCCCTATAGCCACTGCTTCCCAGCGTCAGTTTGCCGCAAGGCAGCTTATCGAGCAGCTTACAATGCGCCTGCCGAAGGTTGACTGAACTGATCTCCGCGCCGTTGCATAAATCCGTTCTCTTCAGCCGTCAGTTATTCTGATCCGGACTTTGAGTGAGCGGATTTTTAATGTGAGAAGTCATGAACTGAGTTTGATCTGAATTCCGCTGAATGAAATTCGGATGCTGTTAAAGATAGATACGTGAACAGTTTTTCCGGCGTACAGCTTAAGGCTGGCTGAATACATACGCTTCCGGTCATAAACATCACGCAGAAGAATTGAGGAACATTGTGCAGGTTATTGAATCTGAAAAGCTTGCTTCCGTTTTTGCCGGATTTGATGTGGGCTCAACCACTGTAAAGGCAGTGGCCGTTTCGACGAACGGGGAGATTTTATATCGAAATTACCAGAGACATTTTTCCCGGGTAAGAGAAACTGCTGCAGTTATTCTTGAAGATATCTACAACAGATTTTCCGGTTATGACATAGCTCTCGGTTTTACCGGCTCCGGAGCTCTTTCTCTTGCCGGAGATGCCGGAATTCGGTTTTTTCAGGAGGTTATAGCCTGCAATCATGTGATCCGTGAACGGTATCCCGATGCTGATGCTGTTATAGAGCTTGGCGGAGAGGATGCAAAGCTGACCTTCATGGGAGCAAGTCTGGATCAGCGCATGAATGAAACCTGTGCCGGAGGTACCGGTGCATTTATTGATCAGATGGCTTCGTTTTTAAGAACTGATGCCATGGGACTTAATGAGCTGGCTCTTAAACACAGGTCGATCTATCCCATAGCGTCGAGATGCGGTGTGTTTGCGAAGACTGATATCATGCCTCTCATTAATGACGGCTGTCCGAGAGAGGACATTGCAGCTTCAATTCTTCAGGCTGTAGTCAATCAGACCATCAGCGGACTTGCCCGGGACAGAACCATTGAAGGCAAGGTGGTTTTTCTCGGGGGCCCCATCTATTTTCTATCTGCCCTGAGACAGCTCTTTACCGAAACTCTTAAGAAACTGACTGAGGCGGTTTTCCCCGAGGACGGACAGTACTTTGTTGCAATCGGAACAGCTCTGATGCTGAAGAAGTGCAGTCCGGGCGCGGATGATATCGGCAGAGTGATAGATTTGCTCAAATCAGATGCCGGAACTGATACCATAGCCAGGCTGCCGCCGCTTTTTGCAGATCGACAGGAATACAGACAGTTTATACAGAAGCATAAAAACGCTTCTGTTATACGCAGGTCGCTGGCAGGCGCTCACGGCAGAGCATGGCTTGGGATCGACAGCGGATCTACAACTATCAAGGCTTGTCTTGTTTCCGACAGCGGAGAACTGCTGTATGAGTACTACGGCTCAAACAAGGGTAATCCGCTGCATGCCGCCCTCAACATTCTGAAGGAAATTTACGAAACCAAATCTTCTGATCTGGAAATAGCCGGCGGAGCGGCAACGGGCTACGGCAGTGCTCTTCTGACAGCTGCTCTGCACCTCGATTATGACGAGGTGGAGACCGTTGCTCATTTTACAGCTGCAAGATTTTTTGATCCCGATGTTTCATTTATTATGGATATAGGCGGTCAGGATATTAAATGTCTCTATATCAGAAACGGAGCCATTCACAGGATCCAGCTTAATGAGGCCTGCTCAGCCGGGTGCGGATCATTTATTGAGAATTTCGCGGGCTCCCTCAATATGTCCCTCAGGGATTTCATTGAACGTGCACTTTTTGCCAGAGCTCCGGTAGATCTTGGCACCAGATGTACAGTTTTTATGAATTCAAAGGTCAAGGAGGCTCAGAAGGAGGGTGTCGACGTAGCCGATATTGCAGCGGGTCTTTCCTACTCCGTGATCCGTAACGCCTGCTACAAGGTGATGAAACTGACTGATACGGCCAAACTTGGCAGTCATGTGGTGGTGCAGGGCGGGGCCTTTCTTAATGACACTCTGCTGAGAGTTCTGGAGAACCATCTTGGGATACCGGTTACACGTCCTGAAATTTCCGGTCTTATGGGAGCTTTCGGTGCAGCTCTTATAGCCAGGGACAGAGCTGATCCTGAGAGGAAAACTTCTCTTATCGGGTTGAATGAGATAGCCTCCTTCAGTGTAAAAACAGCATCCGTAAGATGCGGACGCTGCAGCAATGCATGTCTGCTGACAATTTCAAAATTTGCAGATCACAGAAGATTTATTACAGGAAACCGCTGTGAAAAGGGCGGTGATCATCGTGTTCCTTCCGCTCTTAATCTTTTTTCCTTTCGTGAAAAACGTCTGTTTGATGACTACCGTCCTCTTGAGCCGGATGAGGCTTTCCGCGGTGTTATCGGCATCCCGAGGGCTCTCAACATTTATGAGAATTATCCTCTGTGGTTCACCGTGTTTACAAATCTCGGTTTCAGGGTTGTTCTGTCCGAGCCTTCGACCAAAAAACTTTTCTACAGAGGGTATGATTCAATTCCGTCCCAGTCTGTATGTTATCCCGCAAAGCTGGCACACGGTCATGTTGTTTCTCTGATAGAGAAGGGCGTAAAAAATATTTTCATGCCCTGTATTTCCCATGAAAAAATCCGGGAGGGTTCAGCCTGCGGTGATTTCAACTGTCCAGTGGTAGCCGGATATCCTGAGCTTCTGGCAAAAAATATCAGTGCCGTTGAGGAGGAGAACATAAATTTCATCCATGAGTTTCTGCCGTTGGATGAAACAGTTCTTCCGCTTCGCTTAAGCAGAATTCCTCTTTTTTCCTCCATTTCGAAGAATGAAATCGCCGCGGCAGTAAAGGCCGGTCTTGAGGAACTGGAGAATTTCCGCCGGGATATCAGAAAGGCCGGAGAGCAGGCTCTTGAAGATCTGAAGGCTACGGGACGTCTTGGCATAATACTGGCTGGGCATCCGTATCATACAGATCCTGAAATTCACCACGGCATTGCTGATTTTATTGCTTCTACAGGTACTGCCGTACTTACGGCTGACTCAGTTTCTCATTTAACGGATGATCCTGACAGCCTCAGGGTTATAAATCAGTGGGCATATCATTCCAGAATGTACCGGGCGGGAGAACTTCTTTCTGCTTATGACAATAATATTTCCGTGCTTCAGCTTGTTTCCTTCGGCTGCGGGCTGGATGCTGTAACGTCAGATCAGATGGAGGAACTGCTGGAACGCAATCACCGCCTCTATGCCCAGATTAAGATTGATGAGGGCATGAACCTCGGTCCGGCCAGAATACGCGTCAGATCTCTTATTGCAGCCATGAAGGAGAGACTGCGGAAGGGATGCGGAGATCAGACACCGTCGGCAGTGCCGGAGATACCGAAATTTACCGAAGAAATGAAGAAAACCCATACTCTGCTGGTTCCTCAGATGTCGCCGGTTCATTTCCAGTTTATGGAGACCGCCTTTGAGGCTGAAGGGTATAAGATCCGGCTTCTTCCATCCTTTGATCACGATGCGGTGGAGACCGGCATCAGATATGTCAATAATGATGCCTGCTTCCCTGCAATTGCTGTTGTCGGTCAGCTGATCCAGGCTCTTCAGTCCGGTAATTTTGATCTTCACCGGGTGGCTCTGCTTATTTCTCAGACAGGCGGCGGATGCCGGGCCACCAACTATGTCGGTTTTCTGCGAAAGGCTCTTAATGATTCCGGCATGGGGTATATCCCTATTATTCCAATATCAACCAATGTGGATCCGAACAGTCCCGGTTTCAAAATGTCCAAACTGATGGTAAAGCGGGTTCTTATCGGCATGCAGTATGGCGATATGCTGGCAAGGATGATTAATCGCATGGAGCCGTATGAGAAGGTTCCCGGCTCTGTCAGAGAGATGGAAAGAAAGTGGGCTGTAAGGATCAAGGAGAATCTGCGGAATCCGAGTCTGATCCGTTTTAATGCCAATGTGTGGAAGATGGTTCGGGATTTTGATCGCATTGAGTTAGTTTCAGAGGAGAGACGTCCGCGGGTGGGCATTGTTGGTGAAATTCTTCTCAAGTATCATCCTGATGCAAATCACCATGTGGCAGATCTGATCCGTTCTGAAAACTGCGAGGTTGTTTCTACAGACATCCAGACTTTTTTCCTCTACTGCATGTATGATCACGTTTTCAACTATCAGTATCTGGACGGAAGCAGGAAAAACAGCCGCACAGCAAATTTTGCAATCAGACTTGTGGAGTTTCTTTCTCTCTCCCAGCGCATGGCGCTCCGTTCCAGCAGACACTTTGACGCTCCGGTAAAGCTGAAGGAGCTCAGGCGGGAGGTCAGGGATATTGTTTCACTGGGACATCAGTCCGGTGAAGGATGGCTGCTGGCTGCCGAAATGGCCCATATGCTGGATCAGGGTATACGGAACATACTCTGCATACAGCCTTTCGGATGTCTGCCAAACCACATTACCGGAAAGGGACTTATTAAAACGTTCCGCAGACTGTATCCGGATGCCAATATTACCGCACTTGACTATGATCCGGGAACAAGTGAGACTAATCAGATTAACCGCATCAAACTGATGCTGAGCAATGCCAGGTAGTGTATCGGGGTTAAATTATGCCTGCTCTGTTTTAAGAACGGCATCCCTTGCCCTGATAATAACCTCAATGCCGGCGCCGGCTCTTACAGCCTCCTGACTCAGAATTCTTCTGAAGTTGCGGGCACCGGGCAGTCCGGTATAGAGATCAAGAATATGGCGGGTAATATGACTGAGTTTTCCGCCGTTTTTTACATATCGTTCGGCATACGGAAGAAGAAGCTCGATTACCTCGTCTCTGGTTTCAACCGGATTTTTTTCTTCCTTGAAAATATCAGTGTCCACCCGGCTCAGCATAAACGGATCCTGATATGCGGCTCTGCCCACCATAACTCCGTCAACCTTTTTGAGGTGCTCGCCAGCCTGTTTCAGATTTGTTATTCCTCCGTTAACTGATATAAAAAGATCCGGAAAATCTCTTTTAACCCGGTAGACTCTTTCGTAGTCAAGTGGAGGAATGTCTCTGTTTTCTTTTGGGGAAAGCCCTTCAAGCCATGCTTTTCTTGCATGGATAATCAGGTGATCACAACCGGCATCCCTCTGAGTTTCAATAAATTCTGAGAGAAA
>CADBNP010000362.1 GCA_902796095.1 uncultured Aeromonadales bacterium
AGCCACCTTTATTCCGTTTGACACGTTCCCTGTAGAGGGAGATGAGCTGCCGGAAGGAAAGGACGGATGGCTTGTGTTCCTTGACGAGCTGAACGCCGCTGTAAGATCTGTGCAGTGCGCCGCATACAAACTCATTCTGGACAGAATGGTGGGAACCCGCAGCCTCCATGCAAAAGTTGCCATTGTGGCAGCCGGCAACCTCATGACCGACAATGCTGTGGTAAACAGCATCTCCACTGCCCTTCGCAGCCGCCTGGTGAACCTCACCCTGAAATGCGATGCGAATCTGTGGATGGACTGGGGCTTAAAAAATCACATGGATCCAAGGATCCTTGCCTATATCAAGTACAAGCCGGGAAACCTGTTCAACTTTGATCCGGACAAGGATGAGGAAACCTATGCGTGTCCGCGCACCTGGGATATGCTGAACAAGGTTCTCAACGTCATCAAGTCCAACGATCTGGAGAAGCACTCTGAACTTATTACCGGCATTGTGGGAAACATCGGTCTTGAGTTTATTACCTATGCAAAACTGCGTGACCAGCTGCCGGACGTTCAGCAGATCATGCAGGGAACTGTAAAGGGAAGCAGTTCCTGGGATATCGGCAAGAAATGGATGATCCTTTTCCATATAATCCACAGAATCAGCATTCTGAAAACACCGGAAGAACTTAAGAACATATTCAACTTCACCGATGATCTGGGAGCTGAGTTTACCGCCCTGTTCATAAAGCAGTGCAGCGGCATCAGCGAAATCCGGAGTAAACTCATGGCATCGCCGGAGCTCTACAACAGAATTGAAAGCATGATTTCATAACGGGCGGCAGCTGCTGCAACCACTGGAAAGAACGGAGGAATGTGTTCCGGAGGCATAGTTCCTCCGGTTCGAAACGGCTTCCTCCCCAAATCTCATCAACCGGAGAAACTTTCTTATGGATATCGATAAAATCAAGATTCAGATTCTGTCTCAGGATGCATTTCTCGGGACCATACTTGCCGGGACAAAAATAATAGAAGACAAAACCATCGAAACGGCAGCCACAAACGGCAGAAGAATTTTTTACAATCCGGACTTCTTCAAGGATCTTACCATGGAGGAGCAGGCCGGCGTTTTCGCTCATGAAGCCGCACATATAGCCATGATGCATCCGTATCGCGCCCGTGCCATGAATGCCTTTCCGGGACTCTGGAATGTTGCTGCCGACTACGTGGTTAATGACGCTATTGCCAACTACAAGAGAGGCATCAAGCTGCCTCCGGCAGGTCTCATGATGCCTGATAAATACCGCGGCAGGTGTACCGAGGTCATATACCTTGATATGCTCAAGGATGCGGAGAGTATGACTGAATTTGTAAAAAAACTGATTGAGGATGCAGAAAAGCAGGGAAAGAACTGTATACAAATCAGCGCAAAAGATCTTCTGGATCCGGAGGACAAGGATGAAAACGGAAATCCGCTTCCGAACATAAACGGCATTCCTACGGAGATCATCGAGAAACTGCAGAGTGCCATGATGATGGTTGGAGGCGACGGCTTCGGCAACGGAGGAGATAACGTAAGCCGGCTCGTGGACAAGCTGATAAGACCTGTTTTAAACTGGAGACAGCTTCTCAGAAAATACTGCAACGAGTTCAAGACAGATGACTATTCCTGGAAACTGCCAAGCAGAAGAAGTTCCGAGTACTACCTGCCTTCTCTCTGTGCTGAAACAGAACCGTGGATGCACAGGGTAAACGTGTATATCGATGTGTCAGGATCCATTTCAGACAAGGAGATTGCATCATTTCTGAGTGAACTGAAACAAATGTTTTCAGATCTGCATCTGGAAGAGATGACAATACAGTCATTCAGCATAGGTCTTGCGGCAAAGGCCGTTTTCAAACAGCCTGAAAAAATCAAAGACTACAAGCCGGAATCGGCCGGAGGCACTGAAATAGACAGCGTTATGGAGGACATTGAAAACAACAGGGCTCTGTTCAACATAATATTCACCGACGGATGTTTTAATGACAGGTCGGTGAAGAACTGCAGGGCCAATTTATTCTGGATAATTTACGGCAACAATGACTACAAACCGAAGAAGGGAAAGTGTGCGTATGTTGATCCATACCAGTTAACTGAAATCTGAAATGTACAGGAAGATATATGTCTGTACCGCGGAAAAGATCTGAGAACCGGTAAACAGAAAAATCTGAGTGCCGCAAACCGGGAGTTTCCTGTCAGCAGAGTGGTCTGATAAAAAGAAGAGAGTTTCTGCCAGACGGGATTTTGTCAACCGGTTGGTTAGGCATACGTGACCAGCCGGTTTGAATTGAAGAGAGCTTCAGCCAGACGGGATTTTGTCAGGGTACACCTCACAAGTGGCACCCTGAATTTTTTTTGCTCTCCGCAAATCAGCCGCCGGTTGACTGGAGGAAAAGAAACGACATAAAGACAGATCCTGCAGCATTCTGTGAAAACCGTCTGATCTGTCCCTCAGGCATACTCCATGTAAAGATTTTCAACCTGACCCGAATCTCTGAAACAAAATTCAGGATTCCGAAAAAAAGCGAAGAAATTAAAATCTCCGGAAAATCTGTCTGTGGAAAGCCAAAAAGGAAGGATTTTCAGTCTGCCATGAAAAATGCGGTGAATTCCATGACTGACTGTACCTTAATCCCCGTATTTCAGTTCATATGTTCTCTGTTCTGTCATGAGAGTCTGGCATCTGTACATTTTGGTGAGACTGATTTCATTTCCTCTCATGGTGACAGATCCGCATTTGGATTCCTTGCGTTTTATCCACTGGCGCTGCTCCGGAAGAATGCTCTTGCGGTAGCCCCTTTCAAGAGAGTCCCAGACGCTGTTCAGATCAGCATCCGCCCGCATATAATCCAGCTTTGCGGTAACGTACATATTATGTGCAAACTCGTCTCCATGCTCGTAATGGAACGGATATTTTTCTATTTCACGTATGCATCCTGGATTGAAGTCTTCACCCGATCCTGAAATTCTGGTGGCAATGCGGATGGAATGATCCCGGTCCCTTCTGATTGAAAGAATAATCTTGTCATCGGTCATGGGATTTGTAGGATCTACAAATTCACAGTGGATGAAACCGTTGGCGTCTGCAAGACATGACTCAGACTCAAACTCATAATATCTTTCATCATGAATTTTCGGACTGTAAAAACCGGATGCTATCTCACAGCCTCTGGCAACATAGATTGCTCCGGATACTGAATAGTCACCCCTCCTGTCCCTTTCTATTCTCAGATCGCCTGAAACAGGCGCCCCCTTGGCCATCTGCTTTTCTTCACGTGACAGTCTGCCGCGTTCAAGAAGAGCGCCGCAGTATCCTGCATCCTTGCCGGCACAGGAGAAGGAATAACGGTTATGAAACACTGTATCATAATCAGTAGTAATGGGAGCGTAATGTCCCGGTCTGATCTCGCCAGGAGCGGCCAGAGCCTGGCAGGAGAAAAGGGAAAGAGAGATAAGAGAAGCTGCCGCTGCAACGGAAAAAATTCCACTGAAAGTATTCATTTAATCACCTGTATCAAAGTCCAACAGTAATCTAAAAAAGCAGAACTGAAACTAAATGTAAAATTTTAAAACACCAATCTTAAAATCTTAAAATCTTAAAAATCAAAAAAAGTCCTCAGGAAACACAGCTCAACAGCATGAGCTGTTTTCACTGCCCTCAGTCATTTTAAACCTGTCAGATTCAAAAAGCACTAAAACGCATGAAATCCACTCATAAAGTCTCTGCCCCAAAAAAGTAAAAGTACATCTTCAGTCAGCAAAATTCGGAAATTTAGTTTCATCAGAAAAGCGAATTTACCAAATCTTGAAACAGACTGAAGACTGAAACTCAGGAAATTAATTTGGACAGCGGACCATTAAAGAAACAGTGAAAAGTCCTTCAACTGAGGGTTTATGCGAATCTCAGGTTAGCTACTTTCGTTTTCTTATTTCTGCTCATCAAAAATTTCCAAATCAAAATAATTCTGTTCAAGAAAATAAATTCCGTCCCCTGCCGGGGAGAAGGTCAGTGAGACAC
>CADBNP010000363.1 GCA_902796095.1 uncultured Aeromonadales bacterium
ATGGTTATTTTGCTTGTAGCATAGGTGAAGTCTCCACCGCTACTATTCAAAGATATATAGAGACGCAAGGTTGAGAAAGGAAGACGGTTCTCATCCCACCACTCAAGAGTAGTGGGTTTCCGACCTTAGATTATTTTATGAACTTAAAAAATTATCTGATGCACGTGTCGACTTACGAAACGTTGCCATAACTTTCCCTGTTTGAACGCAGAAGAAACCGATGGGATGTAATGGTGAATGTAATTAAATCCTTCTGAAGTACCTGATGTGACATTTTGAAATTACGGTAACCATGGACGTATGCACTCACCTCCGTCCTGATGATGTCTGGGATGAGATCTTTTGTTAAAGTTCTGGAAAACACAGGAAACGAAATCAGTAACATTGAGTGCGATATCATGTGCAGCATGGAGAGTCGGTTCAAGTACATCTAACGCACTCCACCTCTAATCCCTTCAAGCTTATGACCATTACGGCATGGACGTTTTTCTCTTCCGGGATCATCTTCATCCAAGTCTTATACAAACACCTCTCTGCAACTGTGGATTACATTCCACAAAAATGTCTCCGATGTTGATATTGAGGGCAAATGCCTTTAATATTTGACAGTAAGATGTTAAGCATTTTTCTGATTCCCGGTACAAACCGTCAATAAATTAGCCATGCCTAGATTTTGTTCGTTAGAAGAAATTTCAGGGAAGAAGAGATTAAGGATTCATCATGAGCAAAAATAAGGTTAAGCTGTTAAACAATCCATACGGGCAAGTCAGCTACGAAACATTCGCTGCTGGAAAACATACTTTTGCAGATAAAAGCGGCCTCACAGAATCTCTTGAAAGTGAAAATATGACTCCGTATCCTGTACTGCTGCGCCCGAGACGTTTCGGTAAAAGTACCTTCGTCCAGATGCTGAAATGCCTCATAACTTAACTCTTTAGCTCCAGATCCAAAAAGTTCTTGAAAAAGGGATCTGTTTGAACAGAGAAGCAGGTTAAAAACGAACAGACGCTGAGATTTACCAGAAAGAAATAATTAAGAATTGTACTGTCCAGGTCGGTTTAAGTTAAGAGTTACACCTTCCCTGGACACGGTCTCTCAATGACTGTAACCTTCATTTCAGTGAATCGTTTTATTAACAACGTTGTAATCGATTATGTGATTATTCATAAAATAGGGAGTTTTTAAATGAGCGGAACTGTTGGAAATACAACATATCATGATCTTAATGTAGATATGCTCAATGGAGAAATGAAAGTTGGTGCCACTGCTGAAAATGTTGACAAGGCATATAAGAAAACAACGGCTTCACTGTGCAAAAGAATATTTGTCGGCATCATCACGCTTGGTGTCTACTCAATATATCATGCTGTCAAGGACAGTACACACTCAAAACAGCTTAAGAATTTATCCGCGGGAACTGAAAATCTTTATAAAGGTCTCAGTACTCTCACCAAATCTGATTCAGAGACCATGTCTATGAAAATCAATATGTTTGGTGAGACAGTAACTCTCAGCAAAGACGAAAGTGAAAGATACTGGGCCACGTTTGCAGACAAATCCAAAGAAGAAATCAAGAATCCTTCAGAAGTACTTCATAAGATCGAAAGGGATGTAATGGAGCACTCCGAACTTTTTAACAAATCTCTTGTAGTTGATAATATTCTTAACAAATATGAAAAGAGAATTGATGCCGGCACGGTGAATGACGATACCGCCCAGTTCTATCATGACGTGAGTAAATTATCAAAAAATGCGGATGCAGTTCATAATAATTTTGCTTATGACAATTTAAGAATGAACGATGTGGCTTCGCTTTATTCCCAGAGAAATAATCTCAAACCTATGCTGGTACGAGCAAAGGATCGCTATGATGAACTTCTCTCTGTTCTTTTTACATCCCGTCTGGGACTTGATCCGGCTGAAACTTCATACATTGACCGAAAGCTGGGCAAGAAGCTTGCAAAGAACGTCATGGATGGCACCATAACTACGGCTGCCGATGCAAGAAGCTTTATCAACCGAAATGCTTCCGCCTGTCATTTTACGACTGTTGAAGGAGCCAGAATCTATGACCAGTTTGAGAAGGCTCTGTCCAAAGAATCCGGTTATGATCACTCCATCCATGCAAATGAAGAGGCTGTTTCAACCAAATCGGTCCAGTTCAAGGACGGCTATTATCAGCCGAAGCCTAATCCGGTTCTTCCTTCAGGTGACATCAAGGAAGTTCACGATTTTGTATCCAATCTGATATCAGACAGCAACGTAAACCTGCTGGATAAGGATCGTGACACAGATGCAAATTTTGAAGGCAAACGTCTCCGCAATCTCATATACGAGAACAGAAAACTTGTCGGCAAACTGATGGAAAACCGAGCACAGGTCAAGGCTGATCCATCAAAACTCTCCCTGCTCGCAACTATAGATCCAAAAATCCGTGCCGCTCTTGAGGAACAGCTTGACAAGCTTAATGAAGATTATGACAGGAAAGTTTCAGTCAAGCAGAAGAAGTATGATGATCTTTCTGAATCATTGAATAAAGAGTTGAATAAGTCAAATCGCGAATCTGACGGCTACATCAACGATTTGAAAAAGAGAAAGCAGGATGCTGAAAGTGAGCTGAACTTTCTGATATCCGAGACCGGCAGAGCCGACTACCTCAGAGAAGTTATCCGAGACCAGGAGAAAGAAGAAAAAAAGCTGCGCGGCCAGTTTGGCACCAACGACATTAATGACGTCCATGATGACGAACTGGTCATCATCAACGACGATAAGCATTTTAAGGAAAATGTCGAAGATGCCAAAGATGATATATTCTATCTTGAGAACAGAAAAGACGAGATTGGACTGGGTCTTAATTTCTTTGGAGATGCTGAGAAAAAGATAAACAAGGCGATAACAGACGGATGTGCTGAACTTCAGAGTGAAGTGACAAAACTTATCAATGATGTTTTTCCTAATGCACCGAAAACAGATAAAACCTCGCTTGAACAGATTAATAATTCTTCACTGACGGATATTATAGGAACACCTGCCCAGGACAATCAGCTTCAGCTTATCAAAAAGGCTCTTGAAATTTATTTCAAGGAGATGCCGGAAATGGATCAGCGGGCCATGATGGCTGCAGGCACCAGATTCTGCGCAAACAGCGAAAATGCTTCTCCGGGAGCAAGACTCGGGGCTATTTTAAAAGGTGCGGGGCCGGTCATGCAGAAAATGCTCCAGAGTCTGGATCCGTCCATGTTTGCCAACCATCCAGATTTTATGATTGCTCTCGAAGACATGAAAGACAAACTTGCTCCAATTGATCAGAAGGTAATACATGCACAGCTGTATAACATTGTAAAGAATTCAAAAGGAAGCATTAAGGGCATAACTGTTGACAAGGCTCTCGGTGCCGCTTCGGTAGCCCAGGCTCTGAAATGCACCATTAACTACAGTGACGGAACAAGCAAGAACTGCGTTGTTAAAATTCTTCGTCCGGATGCCGCCATGAAGGCCCAGCGCGAGGAGAAAGTCTTCAACAATGCTGCAAAGATGGTTGGCAACGGTATGGATGTCACTTTCAAAGGACAGTTTGCGCGTATTATGGACGAAATGGATCTCCGTACCGAGGCTGAAAATGTTCGTCGCGGCAATCAGGTTTATGACTACAGCAAGAGCGGGTATAATAAAAATGAAGTCCGGCAAACATACGGTTCTTTTGCAAACGTTCACAGCATGAAGCTTGTTGACGGTATTGAACCAGACATCAATACCATGGTTCTTGAGCTGGTCCCGGGTGAAACCCTCGAAGATTATGTCCGGGATGCCAGTGACGAAAGCATAAAAATAGCCTCTGAAACCAAAACAGAAATTCAGAATCGGGGTGAAGACAATGCTGCAGATCTTTCGCTTCAGGCCGCCAGAAAACTTACAAATTTATATGAGGATGTAAAGGGCAAATATGAGGCTCTTGTGAATTTGTCATATATGTGGACCAACGAGGGACTCTTTGCCGAGGGATTTTATCACGGTGACATACATATGGGAAATATCATGACTTCTCCAAGCTTTAAGATGTCACCGGATGAAGTTGCAAATGATCCAAATAAAGGAGTTACTCTGATTGATTTCGGCAATGCTTCAAAACTTACCCAGGGTGAAAGAGCAAATGTCGTTAAGGTTGTAGCCGGCACTGCAACAGGAGATTCCAAACTGTTTGCTGAAGGCTTCAGGGAACTTTTATCTCCTGACAGCAGAACAAAATTTGACAATGCGGGTGCGGAGCTTGTCAACAAGCTTCAGGCAGTCTTCTCTAAAGGCGGCTTAAATGATACCGCCGCCCGCCTCAGTGCCGCACTGAAGCTGATGCAGAGAGAATACAATATCGAGGTTCCAGGTCCTGTTCACAACTTTCTTGAAAGTCAGAAGAGACTTCAGGTGGCCATGGACAGTACACTCTCTGTAATGAACGCAATTGCTGCAGAGCGCGAAAAGATTATCAGTCCGCATCTTGATAATCTTTCCGAGGAAGATAAGACGGAAATGAAGGAAAGCATAAAATCCGCAAAGATGTACAAGCCTTCATCAATGATTAAGAGCATTACGGATGTAGTAAGACAGAATTTGTTCTCGGCAATGAAGTCTATTGGCGGTGTTGCGAAAGCAAAACAGTGTTACGATAAAATAAAAAATGATCTTG
>CADBNP010000364.1 GCA_902796095.1 uncultured Aeromonadales bacterium
ACTCCTGTTGCTGATTTCGTCCATCAGACGCTGCAGATTCGAACGCTGAGTTTGAAGTTCCTGCTCCATGCGCTGAGGAAAATCGGCGGCTGCTTCAGCCTCTTTTTTCATGAGTTCCTGTTCACGTCTGTTAAGTTCACTCTGCCGCTGCAGTTGAGCCTTCTCCAGGACATCAATTTCCTGTTTTCTGGATTCAAGTTTGCTCTGCAGTTCCAGCAGCTCATTCTTTTCCTTTATGACCTCATCTCTGATTTTATTTAATTCTTCAAGACCGGCCGTTTTTATCGGATTTGCTGATTTATGGTTCTCTTTAGGCATAGGTAAACCTCATATAAAATGAAAATCTGCTCACAAAAAAATTTTAAAACTGATTAAAGCAACTGAATGCAGACAACTGCACATAATAAATACTTTCACTGATGATGTATTCCGAAAACGCATCAAACAGTTTAAATTCAGAAACGAAATCTGAATCAGATGCATAAATCAGGAAGAATGCCGCAGCAGCAGAAACTTTTCTTCAACTGTCCTTCAGTACCTTGAAAAGAAACAGAAAGTTTCTTAAAAACTCCTTCATATTCACGCCTTTTTCAATCGGCTTTGGGCCGTGACCACGAAGCTCTATCAGTTTCTCAAGAAAACCGATCATGTCAAATTCATACTCCTCAAATAAATCCCGCAAGGACTTAAGCTGCTCCTTCGGAGTTATGTACAAAAAGGCGAGGACTGAAGCCTGAAGAGAAGCTCCTCTTCCTTTCAGAACCATTAAAACTCCTTCAGGTCTGGCAGTGGCAAGGCAACCTTCCCTTTCGCACATAAACAGATACGGTCCGTATCTGCCTGTCAGTTCAGTAACAAAATTCCTGATCTCTCTTATACCTGTATCCCTGATTCTTGTACGGGACTGAAATATACACTCCGTTACCAGTTCCGAAAACACGGTCTCCAGTATCTTATACATTTCAGCCAGGCACCTGTATTTTTTAAGACCTGTGTCGGCACCGCCGGAAGACAGACTGTCAAAATGCTGAAAAAGACTCATCAGACTGCTGGTAAGATCAGGATCAAGTTCAGAAACAAAGGATTTGCCCAGTTTATTTTCCAAATCATATCTTGCTCTGAACCGGGCCGCTTCAGTCATCTCCGGAAGATCCTCCATAAGTTCGTTCTGCAGCTGAGGAGCAGCATTTTTTACAGTGAAATAGTTTTTATAACCAACCACCAGCTGACTGAGGTAGGCACTTACAGCTTTAAGAACTGTTTTCAAAACTGCGGCATCAGCCTTCAGATCGTTGCTGCCGTGAGAGACCAGATCTCTTGCACCCTTGATTTTTTGGATATTACTGACAAAATCCGGAAAACGCTGAAGCAGAACAATAACTGGATGATCAGTATTCTGTGCGGCCTGACACAGACAAAGATAAATCACAGTCTGCATATCATGATTTTCACTGATATTGCTGATTCTATAGGCTGTTGAGCCGGCAATAAACGAAATGTCATCTGAATCTCCGATCAGTTTGATCCCGTATTTTTCCAGAATTATACTGATCACGGCTCTGTCGGGTTCTCCACCGAACTGAGACGGTACATTGCCGTAGGTTCTGAAAACCTCATAAAGAGCATTCTCCAGAGATGAATATACGGATGAAAAAAAACTGCAGAGTCCATCTCTGTATTTTTCGTTATCAGCATCTCCCTGTATCTCCAGCGGGATCCTGGCATATGCTTCTGCGGCACCTTTGAACATTCTTACTGAGGGAGGAAGATTCTCGCTGTCTTCATTCCCTTTCTTACCGGATTTACCCTGCAGCTCCTGATAAAATTCATCTTTAAGTTCCTGCATTTTTTTTGAAAGCATGGAAACTGTTCCTTTTCCGGTCTTGTTTACCAGATCTGTCAGCACTCTGAAATAATTCTTTCCGGTAAAATCAGATACCATTAAACTGAATGTGGATGTCTCCATGCGTATCCTGACCCTGATGTATGCGAGTTCAGGATTAAGATCCGGTGTCACCCTGGGATTTCTCAGGAATTTTTCAACCGTCACCTCATTCAGATGAAGCATTCCTTCGCTGTTATTTTTTGCACACTTCTTTAAGTATCTCTGCAAAACACCGGCATAGGTTACGGCATTTTTTAATTTTTCCTGATTATCAAATACTGC
>CADBNP010000365.1 GCA_902796095.1 uncultured Aeromonadales bacterium
CACTGAAAATAGCAGACAGATTCAATATAAAGCTGGGTCTGGACGAACTGCTGAGGCAGTTCAGCATTTCAGATGTACCGGAGAAAGCTCTTGGGGCCGTTGTAATCAAGCCCATGCTCACCGGTTCCCTGGAAAAATGCGAAGAAATCATAGCCCGGGCAGTTGATCGCAATCTTTATGTAACAATATCCTCTTCCTATGAAAGCATACTCGGCCTCGGGCTCCTTTCGTCATGGTCACGGGAAATCAGACAGAAAAACGAAGGACATATTCTTCTTGGTCTGGATACAGAAAAAATTTTTCTGTAGTCAGCGCAACTTTCGGGAACCATTTTTTATCATTGCTGCAATGCAACAAAAATGGATCCGGTTCCCGCAGTTGACATAACAGATAATTGGGGTAACAACTACCCCGGATGAGCAGTTGATCGGTTGCACATGATCTACAGAAGCCTCCGGCGGATGTTGTCTGGGATAAATCTTGTCGCAGTCAGCCTGGCGGCGAACTCCCTAATATCTTTCTGATACAGGCAGAATCCTTCTGCGATCCAAGAAATTTCTCGGATGAAATACCCCGCGATATACTCACCAACATGGATCAGATATGCTCGGAGGGTCAAAGCGGCAGACTCACGGTGGAATCCTTCGGAGCATACACCCTGCGCACTGAATATGCGGTGCTGACAGGTGTTTCACCTTCTTCAATGGGCACGTATGCATTCTATCCGTACCTGGGAGCACTTAGATCACCGGTATGGTCTCTGGCGCAGCACCTGAGAAATCTAGGGTACCGCACTATATGTGTTCATCCTTTCCACCGGGATTTTTTCTACAGAAGCAGGGCCGTGCCGAATATGGGGTTTGACGAATTTATAACCATCGAGAACTTTTCGGACTCCGACACATGGGGACCGTACATAAGCGACGACTGTGTGGCTCGCACCATGCTTAAAATCATGAATACAGATCACAGACCTTTGTTCTGCTTTGCCATAACCATGGAAAGCCACGGACCATGGCTTGAAGGACGGCTGAAAAAAGAATTTGAGGAAGGCGACGCACCGCAGATATGTAATCTGGATCCTCAAATCTGCCGTTATCTTGCACATCTTAAAAACACAGACAAAATGATAGGAACTCTCTGCAACGGTCTGCGCAGTTCAGATCGCCCGGGGATAATGAGACTGTACGGAGATCATCTCCCAAACCTGCCGCAACTCATAGCAGGTAATGAAACAGCAACTCCGTATTTCGTCTGGAAAACAGGTTCAGACAGTAATCATGGACGAAAGGCTGACATCAGACCGGAAGAAATGGGGGGATGCCTGCTGGAAGAAATTATTAAGCGAAACTGAGTAATCATACAGCAATCCATAGCGGAACCATCCTCTTCTGAAACATCCCAGTCAAAAAAAACAACTGGCGAACGGCTTCTTAAGGACTTTTTTTTTGCTATCCGTGCAATGCCTGCAGCAACTTTATAAAACAGTCCAGACTTTCACGTTTATCATTGACATGAACGCACAGTACAATTCTGAACTTCTCAGGACAGACAAACGGAATGCGCTTGAAACCTGACGTTTCCTCGCTGAAAAAATCCGGCGACAGACAAATGCCCTTTCTGGCGGCAACATAGGTCAGGGTTGTATCATGATCAGCTGAGTTGAAGTAGCTTATTTTCTTTGTATGAATCAATCGCTGCTGCACGCGCAGCAGAGCCGGAGGCGAACCTCCGCCCACCATGAGTGTCCGTCCGTACAAATCCTCCTGATGAATGATTTTGCTTGCAGACAGATCGTCATCATCACGCATAACAAGAGAAACACCGCACTCATAAAGGGGGAAAATTCTAACATCAGGGATATGTCCAACCTCAAAATCCATGGCAGTCAGAATATCAGCGTTTCCGTGCTGAAACTCATAGGTATCATAAAAATCTGTAAACTTCGGAGAGATGGATACATCAGGGTATTTTTCGCTGAAATCCATCATCGCCTGAGGCAGATATTTCAGCATGGAGCGAACGGGAAGAGCTATTGTGATGTTGTCTGAGTATCTGGCACTGAAATTCTGTCCCATTTCAACGGCGTTTTTCAACTGTTCCCGTATATTATTAAGTGCCTGGCAGAACTGAACTCCCGCCTGCGTCAGTACAGCACCCCTGCCCGAACGATCAAATATCCTGAAACCGACCTCGTTTTCAAGTTCCTTAATTTCATACGAAAGAGTCGGCTGCGAAACACAGAGTTTTTCAGCTGCACGATTAAAATTCAAAGTCTTTGCCAGTTCCAGAAC
>CADBNP010000366.1 GCA_902796095.1 uncultured Aeromonadales bacterium
AAGTCTTTTTTCACCCGGAATATCGCTGAGCGAAAAAACTTCACCTTCTCCGAATCCCAGAGGCGTCGTCGTGATCTGATAAAACCAGTCAGTAATACAATTCAGACCTTCATCATTGTTCCATTTTTCAAAAACAGATGATTTCGCAAAATAACTTCGTGAAACCTCTGCCCTTATCATGGATCTGATCTTGTCATCCAGAAGTTTATTATCCTTCTGAGGGAAAGGAACAACCTCCAGCAGTCTGTGAATGAAAGTACCGGGAGCCGAACCGCGAGGAAAATGAAACCTGTCCAGATTGAAGGTGTAAGTATCAGTATCAACCGCGGCATTTGCCCCCTCCTCAGGCTCGGATTCGTCGTCCTTAAGAGCCGCGTCAGAAACTGAAACCTTTGCAGTGCCGCTGCCGTGACAGAGACTGCTGTATGAGGTTACGCGCCAGGTACGATCTATATGACCACGGAATTCTGCATAACTCAACTGATTTTTTGGTTCATCCGCATCCGGTACCGGAGCTTCAGAAGCGAATGCAGTATCAGGTGTATCAGTTTCAAGAGGACAGGATTCGAAGGTACTTTTTTTCTCAGCAAGAAATTTCTCCCACATCCGGTAGTTTGATAACTGATCTTCTTCAGTTGTATTTTCTGTACCCGTCGTTTCTATTCCAAACCGGCGCTTCAGAAGCAGTTTCAATGAACCTTCTATATCAGGTACATCCTTACGTTTATCATTCTTTCTAATCAGAATCAGGTTTACAAGTCTGGCACGCGTGAGTGCCACATACATGAGACGGATTTTCTCATCATCAGTTTCATTCTTTCTCTCCTCTGGAGGTTCTTTGTCATAGTGCAGACTCAAGACTAGTTTTTCGCTGTTATCTGGATCATGCTCCTTCACCGCCGTCTGCCGGTGGATCATCCGGGGACTCAAGACTAGTTTTTCGCTGTTATCCTGACCCTGATCATGCCATAAATAAGAATTTGTCTTGTGACGACTCTCTGACTGAGTCTCACTAACCGCAAGATACGGATTGATCACAGCAGGATATTCCAGACCTTTGGATGCAAAAATAGTGACAATGCGGACAACATCATGCTGAGTTTCAAGGCGGATTCTTTCATCATCTCTGTCACCCGTGACAGCTTCATCATCATTGCTGTCAAACTCCAGACCGCAGAACCATGAATAGACAGAATATCTGGACGGCATACCTGCTGCCATATCCTGAACGCGTTCGGCAAGATGCATGATATTTGTAAGAATCCGGCCTCCGTCGGAACGCTCCTTAAGGCGATGCATCAGCATAACCTGAGGAGATGAGACAAAATGATAGAAAGCGGCAAGAAAATTCTGTTTTTCCCAGACATCGATGCAGGCGCCAAGCAATGCCACAAAATCAGAATACTCGGTTGAAGACTGAAAACAGCGATCCATTTCATCAAATGATCTTGACATGACGGGACATGTTAAAAGTCTGCGAACTGCAGTCTGATCGGTAGGATATACCAGTGCATGAAGCAGAGCTTCCATGAAATACACTTCAAGTCTGCAGTCTCTGACAGATGTTCTTTCAGACAGATACACAGACTGAATGCCGTAGCTCTCCAGCCGTTTCTTTACGTCTGCAGCCTGAGTTCCGGTTTTCACCAATATGGCAATGTCGGAAGGAAGAACCTTTTTCAGAGAATACCTGTACAGACTGTCAACGAGAAGAGTTTTTCCATTGCACATTTCGGAGCCGCACTCATCATTTGAATCATGGTTAGCCTTCTTAGGATTTTCTGCTTTCAAGCACTTGTCAAGAAGATACCTGACGCAGTCTGCCGCAAATTCTTCCGGATCTGAGAGATCTTTATAAACAAGTCCGGGAAGTTTCTCACAGTCGTTTTCAGAACTGGACTGATCCGTGCCGTTTTTTGATGAAAGGTGCAGCTGACGTTTGGAATCACCTTTTATTTTGTGTATAAAAAATTCTTTCTCCGGTTCATTCTCTGATTTCTGCGGCAGGTGAGAAGGAGCAAAAAGAATTCCGTCTTCATGAATACCCCCGCGATGATCAAAGACACTGCCGTATACACAGCCGGCACCTGTCCTTTCATTTTTATCATCTGATTCTGCCGACAGAACGCTTTCTGCACCGCTGTTTTTACCTGTAGCTTCTGCACAGGCTGAATCAGGAGTTTCGTCCTTATCATTATTTTCAGCAGAAAAAAGTGCATTCACAAATTCAACCACATCAGAATTTGAGCGGTAATTTGTGGTCAGACTGCTGACTGCATCGTTGTTCTTTTGAGAAGTTCCATCCGGAGAAATTATCCTGTCTCTGGCATCCAGATAAGAATAGGCGTCGGCAGCCCTGAAGGAGTAAATTGCCTGTTTTGGATCGCCAACGATAACAAGTCTGCAGGATGGCGAATCCGGATTTTCACCACTTTTAAGATAGATGCGTCTGAATATGCTGTACTGATCCGGACTGGTATCCTGAAACTCGTCAAGAATTGCCACAGGATAGGTCCGCCTAATGCTTTCGGCAAGACTTTCAGCCTGGGGATTGATTTTTTCATCAAGTGCA
>CADBNP010000367.1 GCA_902796095.1 uncultured Aeromonadales bacterium
ACTTTAAGACAGGAAAGTATAAGATTAATGATGTGATAAAAGAGGGCAGTGACTTACTTAAGAAATATTCAGGTGATGGCAGATTGTCCGATATTATCCGGAAAATACAGGATGCCACGGAAAACAAAGGGAAGGAAACACCGGATCCTGATGCAGAGATTATTACTTCAGATGAATTTGCTGAAAAATCCAAGAAAGATCTTGATGAAATAATTGGGCATAATCACGAGGTTTTAATTGAAGAATCTGACAGATATCCGGATAGAGATTCCTGTAATGAATCAGATGAACCTGATGAAATGCACCATGATAGCCGTGACAGAGAATCTGATAAGATTACCGAATCTCTTTATGATATTGAGCTGTCAGTACTTGACGATTTGCCGGATGATCTTCCTGAAGATATAAAGGAATGGATTGGCAAAGTGAAAGATATTGAGCAATGGAAAGTGATGCTGGGATGTTTTGTACCGGGTGCATATCCGCTGAAAATCGTTATGTATACG
Source organism: uncultured Aeromonadales bacterium (assembly GCA_902796095.1). Lineage (GTDB taxonomy): Bacteria > Pseudomonadota > Gammaproteobacteria > Enterobacterales > Succinivibrionaceae > UBA2804. Next base: position 507 of record CADBNP010000367.1, read on the forward strand.
GAAACTATCAAAGAGGCGGCAAAGAATGGAGGAATAAGTGCTATCCATCTGTTTGAAACAACACTGGCTCATGAATTTTTCCATGCACTGCATTTTGTAATGTGTCTTCTGGAAAAATCCAGCGATATTTCACTGATTGCAGATATCTGTAAAGGTATCTGTAAAACTATGGATCCGAAAAGAGTATCAGAACATAATGTCTACCGGGAAATATGGCTCCAGCTTCAGAAAGAAACTCTGAACCACTGGTACCCGGTCCATGGAACAGACATTACCAGTCAGGTTCTGGAGCCTCTTGCTGTTGCCTTTGAAATATCATGGGTAAAGGACAGAATCATAACCCAGAAGGACAGCAGTGAATGGCAGAAGCTCATGAAGTATGAGTTATCCCGTTTCGGCGGACTTGGATGCTATCCGTCAGATCCTTACTGCGGTGCCAAATACCTGATAAGCAGCAGAAAAAATCACAGAAAACTGGCTGATATTGAAACTGTAAACACCAACATTGCTGCAGTTCTGCAGCGTTCTCTGGACAGTATGAGATCAGCCTATGTACTGATCCAGAATTCTCTGGCCTGGTAACAAGTTGCATATCTGAAAAGGGTAGTATGCATTTTGCTGCTGCCCTGTTTTCAGAATCCTGCTGTTTCAGAATCGGCTGTTACTTTTTACCCGGATAATTCCTCAGGATCTGCATTTGTCTCTTAAATTCCCCGTTTGAATCATGTTCATGAAAATGCAGATCCTTCATTTTCAGATTTCATCTATTTTTCAGGATAACTGACAGTTACAGTTGCGGTTTAAATATGGAGAGCGGCGAATATGAATTCAGACATCATAAGATCTGAACTGAAAGATCCTTTGCTCAGTTCAGATATGTATTCGGATCTGTCGGTTTTCAATCTTGAAGGAAAAGTCATACTTGAAAAATATACTCTTGTTTCAAAAAACGGGCAGTGCTCCGGCGATGCCGTTTTTTATCTTGCAACTGACGGTTCTCAAAAATATTTTACAGTCAGGTTTTTAACCGGAGGTAACAGCTTAAGTCTTAAGGATCTTGAGAGACTCAAGCATTTAAAATCTCCGTATGTGGCAGAAATTCTGGATTACGGTCTCTATGAAGATTGTCCGTTTGTTGTGACCCCTTGTTTCAGAAACGGAAGTCTTGCAGGAAAGCTCCTGACATATGATGCACTTAGACATATTGTTATCCCGGATGTCTCCGCCGGCCTTAAGGAACTCCACAGAAACAGAATTTATGATAACAATATCAGACCTTCATCTCTGATGATTTCTGATGACGGAATGCATGTACAGATTGCGGATTTCTGCATTGGTTCATTCAGAGATCCGGCTGCTTCGGATCCGTCTGCAGGAACTTCAGAACAAACAAAACCGGAAATTCAAACTCCGCATCAGATACAAACTCAAATTCAGACGGTATTTCAGCCGGAATCTTCATCTGCTGAAACGGGTTCGGGCGAGGGGGCGGAGGAATCTGATTACCGTTCTTTCGGCTTTACACTGTTTGAACTTTTCTGCGGATACCGACCATTTAATACCTTCGGAACAAAAGATTCTCTGACTGTCTCATCATCATGCCAGCGGCTTTCTTTTACTGACGATTTTCCTTCTGAGCTTAAAAAACTGATTACGGGACTAACCTGCGGCGATTGTGTCAGCATCAGTGATGGAAAAAGTTCATATCGCAGATGGACAGACGCGGAAATTGAAAAATGGCTGATCGATGGATCTTCAGATGCTTCAGCAGAATTCATGTCAGATCCGGTTTCGGGTTCGCAGGCAGCTCCTGAATCAGACAGTGTCGAGGATAAGCATTTAAGATTTACAAAACCTTATGACTTTAAAAATCCTGATAACAGGACTGTTTATCTTTATTCCCTTCCGGAGTTTATAGATGCTTTTGGTACCAACTGGAATGAAGGCAGGAAACATGTGGACAGAAGTTTTGTTTCTGATTTCTTCATAGACCTGGAAATGCGGTGTGTTGCCATTGCCGTGCTGGAATGCCAGGATGCCCTGGTAACAGATCTCGCCTATTCGAAAATGCTGACTGAAATCAGTGTCGGTATCGGAAATCCTTTTTTTTACTGGAAATCAGTAAAAATGGATGAAATGAAAGAATTTTCAGATTATCTGAAGGACAGACTTGATCATCGCAGAAATGAGATTGAAGATGAATTTGAGCAGTTTGTTGATGCCGTTTTGTTCTGGTATGAGAAAAACCGGAGGTTCAGCGAATTTAATGAACTTTATAATCTCCGGCAGGAAATTGAAGATGGTAATTATGATGTCAGAACCAGAGTCGCTGTACTTTGCTCGTTTTTTGATCCGGGTATGTCTCTCTGCGTAGGCGGGATGTTGTATGAGAATATCCGTGAACTTGATGCTGAGATTTCCAGGAAACCTCGCCCTCAGCTTATCCAGTGGATTTTAGACAACAGGGATGACATTGAACTGTATTCAAAATGCTTTGCTCCTGCCATAAAAGATACTTTCTGCAGGCTTGTAGAAACTCTTGAACGCAATCCGGTTTTAAATTCCGGTTCTGACATAACTGATGAACTGATCCGCAGAATCATTGACAACAATCTTGATTCGCTGACGCTGAATTATGCATTTACGAAAGGTTTAAAAGAAAGCTTACGGGAACAAGTCTTGAATAATCTTAATTATGCCGACAGTTTGAGCTGGAGAGATGAAGAAGAACTGCAACATAAGAACCTTTATACAAATCCTTTTCTCAGAGCTAATGAAATTCAATCATTAAAACGAATTGAATTTGAAGTCAGACTTACATCAAAAGTCACATCTCTGTCTCGTGCATTTTTTAACATGAATGAACTTGAATATGTAAATCTGAATGATACATCCGATGTCATTGATATGAGTGAAATGTTTAAGGGGGCGAACAAATTCAATCAGGCGATTGGTGAATGGGATACTTCCAGAGTTACCGATATGAGTTGTATGTTTGAGGATGCAAAATCATTCAATCAGGCGATTGGTGAATGGGATACTTGCAGAGTTACCGATATGAGTTGTATGTTTGAGAATGCAGAATCATTTAATCAACCGATCGACAGGTGGGATATTTCATCTGTTGAAAGTATGAAAAGAATGTTTTTGGGAGCAAAGAGTTTCAATAAGCCTTTAAATGACTGGAAATTTTCTGCTTGCGTTGATATTTGTTTAACTTAACTTCCCGGGTATATTTTCTAAGCACAAATTTTAATTCATGCCCCCGCTAGTTTCAATGCAGAGTGATGTGACGTTGACTACTGCGGGGGATCAGTTTGGAAATAGTCTGCAGCGTTTTTGAATGCACACGCATATCAGTATTCATAACCCCTCATTTCAGTTCCTGTGTTGCAAGTCCTCGGAATGCTGGTCAGTTTGAACATCCGCCATTTTCTTCTTGTTCTTTGAGCCTTTAGGTCTGCCTGGCTTTCGTTTAGGAGGAGATATTACACCTTCGGCAATGAGTTTTGCTTCCCGCTCAAGAGTCTTTTTGTTTTTCGCACCTTTTGGTCTTCCTCGACCTCGCTTTACCGATTCGCCTCCTTCAGCCGCAAGTCGAGCTTCACGTTCCAGTGTCTTTTTGTTTTTTGCTCCCTTTGGTCTGCCTCGTTTTTTATTTTCTTTTGTTTTAGGCAACTCTGAAGATTCTGGTTGTCCTGCTAATATATCTGTTGGTGCTGAGGTTTGTGAGTAAGCTGTGTCGTCAGATATATTGTCGGATGTTTTTGTAATGATTTCAGCATCCTTCTGTTTGTTTTCGGTTGCTGTCCCGCTATCTTTG
>CADBNP010000368.1 GCA_902796095.1 uncultured Aeromonadales bacterium
CTGGTTATCCTGAAAAACAGTTCTTATGAACGGCGTTTTATCTACATAATAGCAGTTGTTTTCGATAAGATTATGAAACAGTTCAGCGCCGACGCGTATTGGTTTCAACATACTACTTCACCTCCAGTCAGTTGGGTATATGACACCTTCTAAATTTTGACACTCAGAACGACTAAATTGTGCAATTCAATTCTCTCAGATCGCTACTCTGTCTCTGAATAATAAGTTTTATACCGAACTTTACAATCGAGAATTATACTTTTCAGATATATATCTGTCTGCTGGTTACATCCAAACAGACTGAAAGCACTTGTTTAAAATCTGTTCCTGCGCTACAGTCACGTTTTTTTATGGCAGGTACCAGTCAGTTAAAGCAATAACTTCAGGAGAAGAATGCAGAAGTGCAAAACGACATCACAAGCTCCCTGTGAACTATAATTGACTGAACGACGGGAGCTGAGATCTCCGGACTGACGCTGCCAGAAAACAAATATCAGAAACACCCAAAAAAAGTCTGAATGAATTAAATCTGTCTGCTTAGCTGTCTGTTAACACGCAGCAGAAATTCGGACAGCCAGCTGCTGCAGAGTTTATCAAAACTGTCATGATTTTTTCTTTTTGGCAGGAGGAAGATCGGCATACAGAGCATTGAGCAGATCCTTCATGATTTCTCTGTTTTCAGGCTCATCCACCAGGATCATTTCCTTTGCCCCCTCGTAGGGAATTTCCAACTCCGCTTCAGGCATCACAACCCTGGCTGATTTCGTGTTCTTCACAAGAAATCTGTTATCGTAGATCCCGCCGATAACCTTTGAACGGTAATAGATTACATATTCCCCGAACATTGCTCTGAATGATATTTCCTCGCATTCAGAAAGCTGATCCAGGATGAAATCAAGGTATTCCCTGGTCGATGACATATTTCCTCAGAAATTCAAAAAAAAATTCCATGAAACAAAATACTGAGTCTGCAACTTACGGGAAAAAACGCAGGGTCAGTTTCTGTTTAAAAGGTTTATCCTTCCTCCCGCCGTCAAAGACTTCCGCCTACTGCTTTGACTTCTCCGGAATTTTATGGGTGTAGGCCTTTGCTTCTTTGAACATGTCCTTCATGTTTTCAACCTTTGACAGATCCCACTTTTCAATGGACTGGTTGAAAGCTGAAGTACCTGTGAACATCATTTCCATTGATCGAACAGAAGATATATTCCAGTTTTCTACAGACTGATTGAAGGCGGCGGCCAGAGCAAACATGCTGCTCATATCTGTAACGGATGATGTGTTCCATCCGCCTATCGGCTGATTAAAGCTCCTGGCGGCTGCAAACATGGCACTCATATTGGTGACAGAAGATGTATTCCATTTATCAAGAGGCTGGTTGAAATGGGCTGCATTGATAAACATGCCCGACATATCAGTTACTTTTGAGGTATCCCAGGTGTTGATCGGCTGATTAAAGTTCACTGCATGCAGAAACATTCCGCTCATGTTTGTAACAGAAGACGTGTTCCATTTATCAAGGGGCTGGTTAAAAGCCTTGGCATATCCGAAGGCCACATTCATGTTTGTTACCTTCGAGGTATCCCAGCTGCCTACGGGATGATTGAAGGAGGTGGCACCATAGAATATGCCTTTCATATCGGTTACCCCGGATGTGTCAACTATATCCACAGAAACCAGATTCTGGAAAATACTCTGCTTTTTGGAGTCGTCAAATCCGCCGAAGGCACAGGCAAGAGAAGTAACCTTCGGACCGAGGATAACCTTGAACTTGAACTCCCTAACCGGCTTTTTGGAATTTGCCCTTTTAAACGGGTTTGTCTCCAGCTGACTTGTGATCCAGGCTGCGTTGTTCTCATTCTTTTCGGCACATCTGGTGAAATTGTAGTTTATGGTAAGAGATTCAAGACTGTTGTCCTGCATCTTTTTTATAAGGGATCCGGTAATATCCTTCGGGGAATCCAGAACCGGATTTATGGATTCATCCGATGCACATGCACCAGTGGAAAAAACTGACAGAGCAATCGCTCCGGACAAAACTGAAAGCATTGTTTTCATATTGTTAACCTGAAACAGTTTGATTTTCAAAAGACATATCGGCTGATCGGCCCTGCTGCTTCGATGCATTTACCGGTTCGGTTCTCTACGGAATATGACGGTTCAACCGGACCAAATGCCGCTTCTGAAAAAAAAGACATACATAAAACCTGCAGGTGATTTTACTAGATTTAGGCATCAAGTGCTTGAATACACGGCGAAGTAATGGAATTTTAGCAGGATACGTCACGATCTTAGCAGGTGTCTGCCCTCTGAAATCTGCTCGGAACATTATGCCTGCTGATAATCAGACATAATGTCAGTGGAAAATTCTGAAACCTGAGAACAAAGAAAAAGTATTTACCCTCAGACTTCAGACATAAACAGAAGACTGATACCGCTGTGAAAACTGACTGCCGGCAGCTGCAGACATGTCAAATCCACAGATCACAGTATAAGCCGATTTGATCCCCCCTTCGTATTAAATTAAATCCTGCAGCAGTACGGCATCGCCTCATGAATCATCCTGCTGCCGCATCTTCTTAGGCATCTGTTCCTGCCGGTCAGATATTCGCAGAAAAGTAACTGCAGCCGGACTTGTTCTCAGCTGCAGCAATAACAATTCGAAAGAGGGACTGCTAAAGTTTACGGCAGTTTACCAGTTGTCTATTACATCCCTTTCACGCAGATATAACGCCAGTCCCTTCCGAATTATTGCCTTTTTCTTTCCGAGAGGCTGTGAATCAAAAGCGCTGTTGGTTCTGATTATTTTCACCGGCCATATGCCATTGAAATACTTTTGTCCAGAATGGGTAAAATAGCAGCCGCAGCCGCAGAAGAACCTTGGCGACTTATCAAAATCGCTTCTGTTGCAAGCCGTAGATGCCTGAAGCAATACCACGCTAATCACCCCGTCTTCAGCATAGTACACTTTTATGTACAGTCTCTGATTAGGGTTGTTCCATGGACAGCAGTAGTTAACGTACACGTCATCATCCAATGTACTTTCCCATTTTGTGGATGTTGCGTCGTAGGCAAAATCACCCTGTGAAGAGCCTTTAAGGAAAACTCCGAAATCTTCCGGCAGATCAGAGTCGGCACCTATTACTGAATGATCGCTCTCAAGACTTCGGTCGATGAAAAAATCCGCAGGAAGCGGCAGTGAATACCAGTACTCATTCAGCCATTCATAACCGCTTAGTTCAAATCCGGGAAACTCATGCGCAATATATTTATCGCCGCTGAACTGAACTCCGTGAATATCAATCTTCGGAAGATAAATATC
>CADBNP010000369.1 GCA_902796095.1 uncultured Aeromonadales bacterium
CTCAAGTACAACTTAACAAAGCTTTGTATTATGACCTTAGAGAAAAATACTCTCTAAAAGCTCAAATGGCTCAATCGGTTCTAAAGACTGTGATTGCCAGATACAAAATTCGGATAATTTTCCATTAGGGTTCACATTCTTTGAAAAAACTTTGATTAATGTTTTGGAAAATTCCCTTTTTCTTTTAAAGTCATCATGGTTTTGTGGTAGATCTCGGGACATTTCTTGCCTCGGGATTTATTTTTTCTCCTGCCTGACAAACCGTTCAAAACAGTTCACCTCAACCTTTGAAGCAAACCAGCCACAGACTCAAGAAGAGATCAGTCATCCAGAAACAGGCATCAGAAATTTAAGCCGAAACATTCACAGCCGAACGCCAAACTTCAGAGGTGGAACCTGAATACAAACTGAAATGAACCCGTCTCTATATTGAACAAAAAACAAGCAAAAAACTCCGAGGATCTTCAAATTTGAAGAAAAAAAACTGAAGGGCTATGCAACACCAGAGATCCGGAGGATCTGTCTATTTGAAGAAAAAAGGGGGAATGAGGGATCTATAAGTGTGGAGAATAACACAATGTTGAAATTCGAAATAAAATGTTTATAATGATCAGTTAGCGTATGGTAACTAATTTTTAGTGTTTCCATTTGATGTTATGGTTTTTTACTTCTGAATCAGCTCTGCATTTTGGAATAATGCTGATGCATGGTCTGCTCTTCAGACAGCGGAATTTATTTAGGGGCAACAGTGCTATTATGTCTACGGTTATCGGCAAACTGTCAAATCCGTTGCAGTTCATTCTACCCAAGATTAGCGTGGCCAGTTATCTGCCTGGCCGGATAAGATGCTACAGTGAACTAATACGGAACCACGAAAACAATGCCAGTTTATTAAAAATTGCAGCCGGCAGGTTTAATGAAATTACAGAGTTTAAGATCAATACGCGGACAGGATCCATTCTCATTTCCTATGATGTAAACAAGGTGGCCAGGAACAGTCAGCTGCACTGCATCGAACAGTATCTGCGCAAAATTTACATGGAGACGACGAAATGAACAATATTTACATCTACGCAGGACTGATGTTGGCCAAACCGCTTCTGACATTCATTTTCAGAAAAAAAGGGACGATAGGCGGCGGTGTAAGTGACATTCCATTTTTTACATGTGTCCATGCCATATCCGGCAGAGTTCGCTACCGCTGTGAACTGCTGCATGACAGCAGTTTTGCCGAAAAGTTTGAAGACTCCCTGAAATCATTGCCGCACATTGAAACTGTAACTGTAAACAGCCGCACGGGATCGGTGCTTGTCACATATTCATGCAGGGATGAAATCATCAGCGATATTTTTGTCAGACTAAACATGGATCTTCAAAATGCTTCCGGAAGATCATTTTCTCCGGTAGAAAAGCTGTTCAGTCTGATTAAGTCACTCCTGGAACGGAACAGCGTCGCAGGTGACCGGAATGCTCTTTCTGCAGTTTCAGGTATGAAGTTGCAAAATTCTGATATGAACAGATCCGCAAAGGGATCAAGAAGTCTTAGAGACTCATTCTTTGACAGTATGTCGACTATAAGCGGTCATATCACACAGCAGACCGGTGGCTATTTTGATCTGACTTCCCTGATAGGTTCGATCCTCATTGCCCGGGGCATGTACAAAATGTTCAGATACGGACAGATGCCCAGTGGTCCTCAGTTAATCTGGTGGGGATACAGTTTTTTTAAATTGAGAGGCTCCCATGAGAAAGCTCTACCATTCCGTTCTTAAGATTCCTGTTGCAAAAGAGGGCAGAGAACTGATATCCCTTGAGGTAAGGGCAAGAAAGATACCCGGCGTAGTTAGTGCTCTTGCATGCAGCGATGGTACCATGAGTGTTTACATGGAAGGTAGACAACCGGAGACTGCGCTGAAAGAACTGCTGAGCAACAGGAAAAAACGCAGTGATATGTGCAGTCCGGCAGAAACATCAGATCCGGAGAAGGAAGCCAGATCATGCAAGATAAACGCGATAGTTTCTCTTGGCGGCTTTGCTCTGCTTGAATTTGCCAGACGAGCCCTGCCGGCATTTTTCGCCAAATTAACTTTTGTCAGAAGTGCTTTTGTTATTCTCATCGCCAGAAATATTCTGAAAAATGGATTTGAGGGGCTTGTAAGGGAGCACTCCCCTAATGCGGATACGTTGACATCTACAGCTGTAGTCGCATCTCTTCTTGCCAAGAAGCCCGAATCCAGTCTTTCTCTTCTTGTATTGTCCAATTTTGCGGAGATGCTGTCTCTTTCAGCCGCGGAAAAGGCCAGAAAACACATATCACATCTGCTTGGCATGAAGGAGAAGTTTCTCTGGAAGCTCGTTGATGGCGTTGTAACCAAGGTTCCCATTACAGATGTCAGGGTGAAGGATCAGGTTGCGGTCTACCTTGGAGAAAAAATAAGCGTGGACGGAATCGTAGTAAGTGGCTGCGCTTCTGTGGATCAGTCATCACTGACCGGCGAGTATGTTCCTGTTTTCAAGTCTTCGGGAGATACGGTTTATGCAGGCACGATAATAAGAAACGGACAGCTTGTCATAGAGGCGTCAAAGGTCGGGGATGACACAAACCTGGCCCGCATCATAAATATGGTGGAAAATGCACAGAACCGCAGAGCGCCGGTGCAGAACTTTGCGGATCGCATGGCAAATATGCTGGTTCCCATATCTTTTATCGCTGCCGGTCTTGTATACGCAGCGACCCGTGACATGCAGAGAGTTCTCAATATGTTCTTTATAGACTACTCATGCGGGCTTAAACTTTCCACCGCCACGGCCATTTCCGCCGCCATCAGCAAGGCGGCTCAGATCGGTGCTCTGGTAAAGGGGGGCAACTTTATAGAAAATCTTTCTGATATAGATACGGTGGTATTTGATAAAACCGGCACCATCACCAGCGGACATCCGGAGGTTACGGATATTATCACCGCGGAGGGAGTTGACAGAAATGAACTTGTATCTCTCTGCGCAGCCGCAGAAAGAAACTCCTCCCATCCCCTGGCTGAATCAATACTGAGTTATGCCCGGCAGAATGAGATTAAAATCCCGGAGAATGCCTTCACGGAAGTGGAGGTTGGCCGCGGAATCTCTGCCCAGATCCGTACGGATAAGTCTGCTGAATCCATGATTCTTGTCGGCAGCAGAATCTTCATGGAGGAAAACAGCGTTGCGGGGATAGACAGTGTGAAAATTCCAGATGATGCCTGGAATATCTTTTACGTAGCCAGAAATAAGAAAATCATGGGTGCGGTGCTGGTCTCCGATCCGGTCCGCAAGGATCTGAAGAAAACAATAAACCGCCTGCGCAGGGAGGGCATTGATGAAATACTGATGCTGACCGGAGATTCTGAGCAAAATGCAATGTCTGTAAGCAGTCAGCTGGATCTTGACGGATACCAGGCAAACATGCTTCCTCAGGACAAGGCGGATTATATCGCCCGCAAGCAGATAGGCTCAAGGGTGATTATGGTTGGCGACGGCATCAACGATGCTCCTGCCCTGGCATATGCCGACATCGGAGTGGCCATGGGTGGTAAATCTACTGATATCGCCATTGAATCAGCTGACATAACCATAACCTCGGATGAACCGTTAAAACTGCCTGAAATACTGAAGATAAGCCACAGAACGATGAATCTGATCAGACAGAATTTTGCAATTACAATTGCAGTAAATTCTGTGGCACTCTTGCTTGGCGCTCTTGGACGCATCAACCCGTTGCTGGCGGCAACGATCCATAACGCATCGACTGTTGCCGTGGTTCTTAACAGTTCACGCATACTGCTTGGGAAAACAAGTCTGCAGAAACAGAGGGCAACTTCAGGTAATGGGGAATTTTAGATCCGGTGATCTGATAAAATTCAGGTCGCCAGAATCTGTAATTGAGAGTTATTTTATTAGGAGTTTAAAATGAATTTTGATAAGGATTTCTTCTGGGGAATAGGTATCGGCGTCGTAGCTGGTGCTTTGGGTTACAAACTGTATGCGGACAACAAGCAGACTATCATGGAGTCTCTGAACCACATAAAAAACAGGCTCAGTACTGAATCTTCTGCTATTACAGAACCTCAGATAGCAGGCATTTCTGATGACAGCGAACCAGCCGAAATTGATCTGGCAGAGCTTGAGAAACAGAAGGAGCATCTTGAAGATCTTATTGCAGAGCAGCAGAGCAAAAAAAGCGAAGCCTGATATTCTCAGGCACATCCGGTACTGAACTGGTAGATCGCATCTGCAAATCAGTCTGTAGCGTTCCATCCGCCATGGTCGGTTGACAAATCTGGTGATGAGATCCTGATTTCGAAAAAGTCTGTATTCATAGATTTGGGCAGATCGGAAAACATGTATGTAACAGAGATTTTCATAATCAACGGCTGCGGGGTAACGTTTTCAGGTACCTTTGTCATTACAGGTAAAACTGCATCAGAACGATTCAGGACTGCTTTGACACTCCCCGTGTCTAAAGACAGGGGATTCTTTTCAGCTGCCTCTGCTGTGCTGGTTGCATGTCAGACTGCTGCAAGTTTTATCTGGTGAGAGTACTTGTGCGCCATTTCAACAAGATAGTCAGTGCCGTCATTTCTTATGCTGACGGCAGGAGGGACCTTCTTGCAGATATTATTGCGATCTGTGCTGTTATTTAAGTCACAGATGTTATAGCTCCAACC
>CADBNP010000370.1 GCA_902796095.1 uncultured Aeromonadales bacterium
CGAGAAGTTCTATGTTCCGGAAAACGTGTACATTATTGGGACGATGAATGACATCGATCGTTCTGTGGACAGTTTTGATTTTGCTATGCGCAGACGATTTCGTTTTGTTGAACTCAAAGCATCTGATCGACAACGACAAGAAGAGATGCTTAATTGTTTGAATGAGGATGTGAAAAACGAAGCTATTAAACGAATGAATAATTTGAATGAAGAAATCGTTAAGGCAGAAGAACTGAATGAAAACTACCAGATAGGTGCTGCGTACTTCCTGAAATTGAAATCAGTTGATTTTGATGGACTTTGGACAGATTATCTGCAACCTCTTTTACAGGAATATGTTCGTGGAATGAACGATGAAAAGAAAATTTTGAATAAGTTTGCAAAAGCGTATGGATATGTAAATTTGTCCGAAAATGAGAGTGAGTTTGATGAAGATACTAAAAATTAAGGACAATACGTCAGAAAAGAAGAGTAGATTTGCGGAGGTTGAGAATTTAAGCGAAAGAATTGTTAACAAAACACTGGAACAGTTGGATCGTGAAGGTGTCTTTGTTTTTCCTGAATTTCTCCTTGATGCTGAAGACCTTACCAAGGATCAAATGATTCTTCGTTCTGTGAATGACGCATATCGTTCTGCAAATGTCATGGGTTTTCTCGGTTATGGTAATGAGCGGCTGATTATTGAATCGCGTTTCTCTGGCAATGAGGATTTTTTCTTTCAATACTTACTCGATAAAGTTTTGGATTTTCCGAACATTGGAGATCTTGAATCTGATGCAGACCTGAACAACCGTTTATTCAATTTTTTGCTGTTTTTGTTTCCGTACTATCTGAAGATCGCTATGAGAAAAGGTGTTTTCAAAAAGTATGAGCGAAACAGATACAACGATGAAAATGTAAAAGGAACAATAGATGTTGTGCGTCATATTGAAAAAAACATTCCGTTTATTGGGAATGTTGCATATAACCAGAGAGAATTTTCGTATGACAACCTTCTGACAGAACTGATTCGTCATACGATAGAATTTATTAGAAGGAAATCATACGGCAACACATTGCTATTACGTGTAAAGGATGAAGTACAACTAATTGTAGAAGCAACTAAGAGTTACAAACTATACGATCGGCAAAAAATCATTGACAGAAATAAGAAACATATTGTTCACCATGCATATTTCCGGGAGTATCTTTCCCTGCAGCGGTTATGCCTGCTTATCCTTCAGCATCAGAAACATCAGATAGGACAGGGAGCTTTGCGGATATACGGAATATTATTTGACGGTGCATGGTTGTGGGAAGAGTATATCAATTCTCTGATAGGAGATCTCTTTTACCATCCTATGAACAAAGGACAAAAAGGTAGGCAACACCTTTTTGACGGAAAAAAAGGTCCGATTTATCCGGACTTCATTAGTGTGAACAGAGAAAATAGAATAATAGCTGACGCAAAATACAAGCCCCTTGATAACATCGGTAATAAGGATTATCTTCAGTTGCTTGCATATATGTTCAGATTCGAGGCGAACAAAGGTTATTACATTTATCCGGAAGCATCAAATATTGAAAGTTTGAAACTAAGGTTGGAACTAAGCTTGAACAGAGGAACAACCTATGAGAAGGAATTTTCGAGAAATGATATCCATGTAATTAAGTATGGAATGAAAATTCCTGTGAATGCCGATAATTATCAGACATTTAAATCTGAAATGGAGATAATTGAGAAAGAATTTAAACAGGAATTTATATGATAAGGTTAGAGATCAGCCGGAACGTTATAACTGCAATTATACTTTTTAGCATCATTAAGATCTCAATTGACTTTATCAATTGTCTGTTGTCCGTGTATTTAAGAGACCATAATAATGTTTTCGATGTGATATCTCATGTGTTTTCGTGAACAAAAGTTTTACCGAATTTTTCTGGTGAATGCAATGCGTGAATTCTTTGTTTTAGGAGAATAGCAATGAATACCAAAACCAAAACCATAAAAATGTTGCTATACAGTGGATCAATCAATGGAGTTATAAATATTTCAAATTCAGCCTGGGAAAGTGGAAAAATGTATTCTGCTCCCAGAGGTTCGATTGAGGATTTGGTAAGTCGGGCAGATTGTAAGAAGTATGGTGTCTATCTTCTTTTATCTGAACAGCTTGTTTATGTGGGACAGGCACGAGATTTAGAGCGTCGTACAAGACAGCATTTAACTGATAAGGACTGGTGGTCTCAGGTTATTCTGATGACGACTAAAGACGATAGTTTTAATGCATCTGATATCGACTATCTTGAATCAAGACTAATTGAAAAGGCTGTTGAAGCAGGAAAATCTGATACAGACAACAAAAAGAGGGGAAATC
>CADBNP010000371.1 GCA_902796095.1 uncultured Aeromonadales bacterium
AGCTTTCATTCTGCGGAGATTTCGTCATTATCACCAGAGATCTGGCATAGTCACGGGCGATATCAATATTCTTGAACGGAGTGATGAGATTGACATGAAGCTTAAGCTCCCTGAATATGCGAAGAACTCTGGAGCTTACACTGTCGGAGGTATTGGAGAAGGCCTCATCAAGAAATACGGATGAATATACCGGCCATGCACCACGATCCGGAGTCAGAACATATGCCAGAGATGCGGCCAGCACAGATCCGGCAAAAGCCTCCTTTTCACCGCCTGATTTTCCGCTGCTGGAATCCAGAACATCCCGCACAATCTCGGTGCCACGCTCAATCTCCTTGGCAAGGAACCGCATTCTTACTCTCGGATCCAGAAGCTGGCGGCTTTCCAGGCTTGATGAATTCAGAGCATCATCCAGGATCTTCACAACCTTGGACAGTCCTCTGAACCGGGCTTCGTGATCATCTGATGTTACAAGAGAAAGAACGTTCTTAACCTCCTTGTCAAAGTCATTTATGAACGGGATCCTGATTTTTTCCGGGTGGATCTTAAGGAAGGTGTTCTCTCTGAACTCGGCTCTGGCCAGCACTGAATTAACCTTCTCAATGCGTCGTGTTATATCGTCCAGCTCTCTTCTGATTTTCTCGGAAAGTATGGCTACGGACTGGGTCACCTCGTTATTGAGCTTTGCCTTGAAATCATCCACCAGCTTAGGCAGACCGTCAGTTCTTATAGTATTGAGATAGGACAGATATGCGGGAAGATCTACTATTTTCTGTCCCCATGTAGCCGACTCCGCCGGCCATCTGCTGGAGAAGGTGGACATATCAGTAACAACCTCCTTCTCCGCCCTGTTTTTCTCTGCTACCAGACTGTCCTTCTGACCGGAAAGATAATCGGCAATCATCTTTTCCTTTTCAATAATCTCGGCAGCGGAAATATTCATGGTACCGATAGTCTGATCCAGCATACTTCTGGCTTTTTCTGAAATCGGCTCCCTAAGCTTGTTTTCCAGATCATTCAGCTCCTTTTCCAGCTGCTTTAAATTATCCTCCAGAACCTTGATCTCACCGTATATTCTGGTGCAGATAAGCTCCATTTCTCTCTGACGCTTCTTGGCATCCTCCCAGTCATTAAGGTATGACTGAAGATCCTCGCTGTTAGTCAGTTTATCCAGCTGAAGTTCCAGCTGATAATGCTCGTCTCTGATGGATTTGACGTCAATTTCCCTGTAGTTTTTACGCTCAGACAGCAGCATGGTATTGCGCAGCGATGTTTTGACTCCTTCAAGCTTTGCTCTTACATCGGCGATTTCCTCGAGAATCCCGTTTCTCCGCTCTATAAGCAGTTTTCTGTCCTGACGAAGCACTGCCAGACGCTCCTTGCTGGAGAATCCGAGACACCATTCATGTCTGTCATCAATTCTGGTTATATCCTTTTTCTCAAAGAAGCCGTGCTGACGGTGAATGAGACCCTCCCTGGTCATGGAGTACTCGGTATCATTCATCTCTTCCACCGATCCGACACAGATAAGATCCTTGGAACTCAGGAAATTCTTCAGCCATCCGGTGTAGGCATGATCCTTCCAGCGAAGCTTCTGCAGATAACCACGGTTGCCGAAGGATACATCATAGCGTCTTGATGTATCGGCAACTCTGACTCTGACATGAAGTCCGGTATGACGGCGGTTCAGCCAGCCGGTAATGGATCGATAATGTTCCTCGGACACCAGAAGTGTCTGCCTTATTCCGCCGAGGGCTCTTTCGATGGCACCGTGCCAGGATTCTTCCTCCGGTCTGACCTCCATAAGTTCTGCGGCATAAACCAGAGTATTTTTATCAAGACGGAGATCCGCCAGCAGTTCATTTCGTAAATTCTGGTAACGCTGATCCAGATTGGAGTCAGGATTAAGTTCAAGAGTTCTGATTTCATTCTCCAGATCCTGCGCCTCCTTAACCTGATTACGCTGCACCGCATTCAGTTCACCGATCTTGCATCCCATCTCATCCTGCTGAAGATTCAGTTTTTCATCAAGCTGCTGCAGTTTCACCAGATTCTGTCTGAAAATTTCCTCAGAATCCGGGGAATCAAGATCAAGAAGTGCCGCCAGGGTATTGTAGTCACGAAGGCAGCTCTCCGCCCTGCTCAGTTCCAGCTTCTTGTTGTCCAGTTCCTTGCGGTAGCGCTCGATCATGCCTCCGCCATGCTTGATGTAGCTTTCATGGCACATCTCGGCATTTTCTTCAGCCTCCTTCTTTCTGATCTCCGCATTCTCGTGATCCTGTCTCTTTAACGCGCATTCATCGGATGCTTCCTTATGGCGTCTCTTCTTTGCTTCAATGGCAAATGTCGCCACATAGCGATCAAGAGAACTGATGGCCTGAAGAGTCTCGGCTATTCTGATCTCGTAATTTTCTATGTCGTTCTTAAGCACCGGAAGCCGTGAAAGAACGCTTTCCTGAGACTTCGCTATCTCCAGTTTTTCATGAGCTACGCTCAAATCCTCAAACTGCTTGACCGACTCCTGGGCATCCTTCCTGATATCACTCGGCTCCAGCACAAGCGTGCGGATAAGCTCCGTAAGATTGTCGATTTTCTTAAGACCGAGAGCTCTGGAGAGAAGGGCCGGGGCATTGGCGTTGTCCATGCGAAGACGGCGTCTGAAATGGGTTTCATACTCGGAAAAATTATCATCACAGACTCTGACATCATCCTGCGCCCTGAGATATGCCTTGAGCATGCGTGAATCAAAGTTGTTAAAATGCCTGAGAATGTCCTTAACCGAAATCTCCGTACTGCCCACTGCGTAAATTCTTTTTACATCGCTGAGAGCCGAACCTGTGCCGGTAATATAAAAAATGCCGAGAAGCATAACAATATCGGCTGTATGGGTATGCCTGTAAACAGCCTTTACCACGGTAACAGTGGAACCGGTTCTGAGGTTCTGGCACACCTGCTCGTTTTCATCAAGAGATCTGCCGTAGCTTCCACGAATGTAGGACACCAGCGATCTGTCCCTGGTGTTCTGGGAGGCCGCTATATTAAAACTTGCCTTGGACGGAGAACGGAGCAGTGCCATCAGAGCATCAATAACTGTTGATTTTCCGGCACCGTTCTCTCCGGTAATCAGAGTTCCGTCAGGATTGATGTTCACCTGGTTGAGACCGCAGAAGGAACCCCAGTTGTATACCTCAATGTGACTGATTTTTATCTGATCCATATTCTCCGGCAGATTAAAAGCACTCTCAAAAAGCGCAAAATTCTGATTATCCATAATTAGCTTTAATCTTTAAATATTCTTATAAAATCCATCCCTGACATCTTCGGTGAGAAGCACCTATCTCCAGGAAAAACAGAAGATCTCCGTCCGGAAACTATAACTGAAGCATCGTTCCGTCAGAAGCCTGTCCTGTAAGCAGTCAAATCATACTGATCCTACACCTGCCCCGCATCATCGGTTTTCAGATCAGATACGTCGATACTGTATGATTCGGCAAGCGCCCGGTACTGAGCCAGCATTGTTTCCATGGCCTTCACATTAATTACATAATGTATGAGCGGCAGGATCTGATAACGATCCTCGTCCTCACCGGAAAGCTTTCTTACAATCTGCTTCTCCTGAAGACGACTCAAGATGCCGTTTAAATTCTTTGAATCCCTGGTGGTGCTGACTATTTCACGAAGATACGGCACCAGCATGTTTTTGATTCTTTCCACGTCAATAACCACAAAGCTCTCACCCTGGGCGTTTGCACGCTCATGATAGAACTTGCGAAGAACAAGGATCACAATGGTGTCATATACTGAAAGTTTGCGTGAGCTGATCAGAAAAAGATCATCTGACTCCTTCCTGCTCCTGTCTGCAAATTCAGCATCAGAAATCTCCTCTCCCTCTACGAATTCATCATCCCGGCGATAGTTGTGGATAAAGGCAATCCCCTTCTCGGCATTGATTTCCACCTTGAGATTGAGATTCTGCAGATATGAGGAGACGAGTTCACGCCTGGTAAGAAGAAGATTGAACATCTCCTCGTTGTCCTGGGAATTGATGGCACCCCTGCTCATAAGTCTGACCATCAGATTTCTCAGCTCGGCAGGCAGCTCCGCCACACCTGCGGGTATTCCGCTGTTTTTTTCTTCTGTTCTGTTTTCCATATCTCTTACTGATTGTTCTGATCCCTAAAATGAGGTTCCAGTTTCTGTATCCTGCTCATCCATAAATCTGGCAGGTCTTCCGGACGAAGATCGGCAGCATTCAGCTGTTATCTCCGCCGCCCACCCTGTGACTTGAAACAAGCTGCCGGGGAATGGTGATCCTCAGAACCCTGCCTTTTTTCTTGTAGTCCGAAACTTCCACCACATCCTTTTCCGAACCGTATTCTGCTCCGAATTCATGAGCCGCCCTTACATACGCCACCACCTCGGAAAGTCCGTAGTGAACTTTGTTGC
>CADBNP010000372.1 GCA_902796095.1 uncultured Aeromonadales bacterium
AAATTCAGAAGAATTGAAAGTTCTCAGTTTTCAGATAATGACAGGGAGAAAGACAGACCTGCTTTTTGAAAACAGACTAAAAAAATAAACAAAGTCTGTGATACATACTGACAAAAACTTTTCAGGTTTGAATAAAGACGGGTGCCGTAACTGCACTCACGGCACCCTGGTTTACCCAGAACAAAACTTTATTCGATTTATAAAATCTGATCAGTACTCCCGCATGATGCATGCGTCATTTTTCCTGAGAAGAATCACTGCAGCCTTATCGGCAAGTTCCCTGGTCAGGCCATCCCGCGTAGTGTTTGGATATGGATATTTCTTTTTCAGTTCAAACAGTTCTTCTTCAGGAATTTGAGTTATGGTAGTTACCACGTTATGCCTGAGATAGCCCCAGTTCCAGAAGGTGTCATCTTCCAGAATCACAAAGGATTCAATCTCTGGGTACCAGCTTAGCCATGTCCGGATCTCATGCGGACGTGTGATCCCGCCTCTCATTCCGCCGTCGGGAGTCATACCGTAGATGCGGATATTCTCCCTTTTGAGAATTTCCATAAACTGCACCAGTTTCTCATTCTCATCTTCAGATCCCCAAAAGATATAATTCTTGAATGCACCGCGCCAGGAACTGGTGAGAATAACCTTGGCATTTGTCATGCTGATCAGACGGGAGAGTTCCTTCACCATGCCTTCATTAAAATATTCGTGCTGACCGTTTTCATCATCACCGTCCCGGTTTAATACACCGTCAATATCCAGAAAGATTATCCGATCACCACAAAATCTTGGATTATTATGTTCATAACCGTGAGTGTACCCGTACTCTCCGTCAAATTTGTAAAGAAGATAACAGGCGCGCATATAATTCATGTTCGGAATTACGCCCTCTTCCTCCGGGATCATGGAATGACGCGGGAAAACCTCCGAATAGTCATTGCCGCTGATAACCAGATACGGAGGCTCCTGTATACTGGAGAAAAAATAGTCACCATCACTGGAATTTTTGCAGAGAATGTCTTTGATATCACCGATAAGCTGCTCTCTTGAAGAAAAGTTCAGAATTCCCTTCACTCTTTTGAACATATCTCTGTCCCCGAAGACAAAATCAAAATGTGAAGAAAACATATCGCATTTTTCGAAACATTTCAGAATTCCCTCTTTCTCCTCCTCCGTAAACTCTGTCCCGGTGATGAGATAGACCTCCAGTTCGCGATCATTCAGATAAAGCATAAAACGCTGAAACATATAGTCATCGGCAAACGTTTTCATGAAATGCTGAACTACCGGAGGATAAAAGTCCGACCAGGTTTCTGGACGTGTACATTTAAGAACATGCTCCCTCTTTTCTTCATAATTTTCATAATCGGACAGGTGTTCATTGAAACTGGTCCGAAAATCAATATCGATCAGAGAACTGAAATCGTAAAACAGCAGAAAGGTTTCCTTTTTGTCTTCTTTGTATTTCCTGCGGCTGCGCATACGGGTGTACATACGTGAGTTAGGTTTAATGTATTTTGAAGTCATCACATTATTCTCTTAAAAAGCCAAATGAACTGAGGAAGTTAACGCCTCATTGATTACAGAGTAATTATAAACATAATTCCGTAACATTTAAACACTCTTTAATCAAAATATGTAAAATTATAAAACATTTATTATTGATATTTAATAATCATTAGAGAAATTAAACACAAATACATAATTATTATAAATTGACAGATGTTATTTTTTAATTAACATACCCTTCTGATAAAGAGCAAACTTCCCGGCGTTTTTTGTGAAGATGCCGGTAACAGACATGACTCCATGAATAAGAGCAGTTATGACAGCTGTACGCAGCTCCATAAGCATGAGGAGATAAAAAAGGCGCGAATGCACGGGAAACAGTTCCAAAACCGATCCTGCACACCTGAAATGACTGGTTAAAATTCAGACTTGAATATGACAGCGAAATTTTTGACTGCCCGGATAAATTCCAGGGCTGTTTTATAATCAGTAAATTACGGGCACTGAACAGAGTTTCAGTGCTGATGTGAAGTTCATCGCCTTCAGCCTGGCAGAGCGCCACTGTTCAGATTATGAACGTGAATTCTTTTTCTGATAGAACTCTTTTTTGGCAGCATACATTTTTTTGTCAGCAATTTTACACAGTTCCTGAACTGTCAAATCAGGATACTCCTGATGTGAGGCACATCCAATGGAGAGAGACAGACTGTCAATGCATCTGCCCTTCCAGTTTCTGATAACTGAATTAACGTTTTCCAGAATTTCAGGAAGCGATTTCTCTTTCGCATATATCAGAGCTACAAATTCATCACCGCCTATGCGGAACACATCGCCATAATGTCCGAATCCGCTCTGCAAACATAATTTCGCACCTGAAATCAGTTCATCTCCCGCTGAATGCCCATACGTATCGTTGACATGCTTGAGACCATTCAGATCTGCTGAAACATAAACAAAATCTTCATGAATCTTTTTTGAAGAAAGCTCAAGAATTCTTTCTTCATATGCTCTGCGGTTATAACAACCTGTCAAAGCATCAGTTATGGACATGTTCAGCAAAATTTCATTGCAGTCCTGAAGACGCAGCATCATGAATGCTATAATTCCCGCAAAAAAGGAAAGGATCGTGATTAAAAATATCGACATGGCCACATTCCAAACCGAAAACCACCCGTCAGCAGGTTTCAGCTCGAGCTGCCACAGAAGATTACGCACTCTGAAAGTTGTTTTTACCTTGCTGCCTTCAAGATTTCTGATCCCTCGCATGTACTGAACGTTGCCGTCTGCATCAATATACGACAAAGCATAATCAACCCCCATACCGTGCAGATGATCAAGTCCGATTACATTCATAAGATCATCAAAATCAACAGTAACTGTTACCAGTCCCCAGAATGTTTCAGATCCATTATTTCGAAGCATCACAGACGATCTGCCGGCGATACCGGTACCACCCTGTATAAGCCTGAAGGGGTTAGTCAGTATTGTAGCGTTTTTTTCATACGCCTCTTTTGCCTCAATATTACCGACAAGACTGGTATCAAGAAAATCAAATCCAATCAGTTGCTGATTTCCCTTAAGCGGATAGACGTTGGAAACTACACCTGCAGGTGCTATTGCAAAATTCTTAAGAGTTAAACCTGTTTCACGCTGAACTGAAGTGTACAGATCCTCGGCTACCTTGTCGAACCAGGAAGTATCGCTGTCATGATCCTGAGCCATGATTTTCAGAGTGCCTCCCCTCGACATTACACAGTCAATCTTGGTAATAATGTGCTCGGCCTGATTCCTGGCGGCATAAGTGAACCTTTCCTTGTCGGATGCTATATCATGGAAAAGAACAAAAAAATAAAGAACTGTGAGAAGAACAAAAAAGACAAACGCTGAAAGGAAGGCGAATGCTTTTACATGTCTGTTTTTCTTTCGATAATTTATTACGTTTTGCATAGAGCTAAATACTTCGCTGAAAATAAACAATGCCAGTCATAGCAAAATTGCCGAAGAGATGACGATCATAAAGCATGCTGTTTCCTCATCTGCCCCGGCAACAGGCACATCTGCCTAAAGTTCTCCTCTCTCCAACTTTTCCTTTTTAATTTCCATTTCCCTGCGTTTTGCTTCCTTAATAATCTGATCATAGTCCGCATTGCACTGTCTTGTCTCATCAACGGCTGATTTAATGGCGTCATGCTT
>CADBNP010000373.1 GCA_902796095.1 uncultured Aeromonadales bacterium
CAGCGCTGACGCTTTGTGCCTTTTGACTTTACAGGATCAACAAAGCATCCCGCTGATTCTTCAGTGAGATGCCTTAAGACAGCTGTTCAACTATCTGATTTGAATATCTACATCAGTTCTTGTATATGCTCGTATGCTTTCTGCATATCTTCAGCTGACTTTCTCAACACTTCTGAAATATTTGCATTAATGGTCTGCATATCGGCAACTGTACTTCGATCCGATTTAGTTGTAACCAGGTACAGACCGCCATAATAAGGATCAGCCGGATAGGTAGACGATCCTTCGAACCTTCGATGAAATTCATAACCCATAATTTTTTCCCACTCTGCTCTGTCTTTGTTCTGGGTTACCATTCTGTCCTTAACCCAGGATATTTCGAATGCGACAGCAAGCGGTTCATTGACTTCTGGACGAACATCCAGACCATTGTCGAGCATATGATTTACTGTTTGCTGTTGTATATATTTCCAAATATCTTCTGCGGTTTTCTTATCAATTCTGGAATGACCGATGCCATATCTTTTACACAGATCTGATATGAAACTCTTGTTTTCCAGCTGTTTTAGCATGCAGACAATAAAATGCAGTGCATGGAAAAATTCATGTGCAAATACAGTCTCAAACAGATGAAACTCGCTTATATTATTTTCCTGAGCTTCTTCTTTGATTGTTTGGGTATACATGACGATTTTCAGCGGATAGGAGGTAGGTACAAAGCATCCTAGCATTTCTTTATATTTTTCGCCGCGGTTCTTTACCTTATACAGCCAGTCTTCGATTTCTTCAGGTTTATCATCTTTCTTATCTAAACTCTCAATTGCCTTATCTAATTCACAAATGACTTTATCTAATTCTCTAGGTCCTTTATCTGATTCAACTAAATTTTCAAGGTTTGCTTTATCTTTCAGTTTATTTATAACGCTGCCTATTAATTCTGACCATTCTGGGTATTTCTCAATTAACTTCCCACCTTCATCTATTATCACCGATACTTTATATTTTTCTATAACTATGTATTCTTTTTTGTTCGAAAATTCTATTTCGAAGTTATTTAACGGCGTTGCCTTGTTAAAGCAACTTTCATGCATGAGATGCCTGAGTTCAAATGCAGAATAATCTGAGTGCCCGTGTTTCCTGTTTTTTCTCTCCTCAAAAAGCATGTCGAGAATGCTTCCTATACAGTCACTGTCTCTGTCGTTGTTTAAAACATTTATTAATGGAGGAGGTGAACTGAGGTCAACTGTATGAGGACCGGCAACGCTTGAATTCAGATAGTTACGCATTATTCTACTGAAGATAAGAATTACATCTATGTGCAATTGTTTATTCAGCATTGCGTTTTGCAAATTTTTTATCCCAAATCCATGTTCACCCAAACCTCTGTAGGAAGAAATAAACTTAAACATCTCATCAAAAAAGGTGTCGAAGTTAAAAATGGTATTAGATATTGGTGAGCGAAAATACCAGTCTGGATATACGCTTGTTCCATTTAAATAATTATCTTTAAAATAAGGTATGCCTGTTTCGAAAATACTTAAATTATCCAGAAAACAATGGTATATCTCAGCATTGCTGCCAAAATCTAATTTTCCTGTCGATGCAATTTTGCCACAGCCTTCAAACATTCCTGATGCATCTTTTAATTTAGGAAAATTCAAATCTCCAACGGATGTCAATCCAGAGCAGTTTTTAAACATACCTGAAGCATTTTCCAGATCAGGATAACTCAGATTTGGTACTGATGTGAAACCTGTACAGTTTGCAAACATGGATCCGGCATTAGATACGGATGAAAAATTCAAAGCAGGAATAGATGTTAATGACGTACAGTAAGAAAACATGAATGATGAGTCCTTAAGCATGTTCTTGTTATATTGTAGCTTGATAGTAGTTAAACTTTCACACCCTGCAAACATGTCCGATGCATCTTTTAAATTTGGAAAATCCAGGTCAACCGAGGCCAGCTTGCTGCAACCGATAAACATTGAATAAGCGTCTTCCAATTCAGGAAAACATAGTTTAGGAAGAGTCGTTAAATTTTCACATTCTTCAAACATATATTGCGCTTTCTTTAATTTCGGTGCTTCAATTTTGCCTGTGATAGTTTGCAGATTTTTTAGTTCACTAAAGAGCATCCTTGCAGATTTTGACAGTATTTCGATATCAAACTTTATCTCTTTCTGTTGAGGATCGAAAACATTTTGTCTTATCCTTTGGGTATCGCCTGCATCTATATCAAAATCGATGACAAGTTTGTCCAGGTTATTCTTGAGCAAATCATCCTTGACCTGAGTTGTTGCGTCAGCTGCGCAATTTAACTGTATCGTTTTCATACCAGTCATACGGTTCCCTTCTTTCCTGTAAAATTTATCTGTGAGACTTAAGATTTACCTTAGTTTGATTAAAATCACATTAAATTGAACTAATGCGAATTTAAATAGATCTATGTTAAAGATATTAAAAACTATTTTTTTTGAGGGGAAGACGCATGTCACATTTTTTTTTGCTTAACCATTTGTTTTTAATAGTTTTGTGTTCAGCGTCAATATTTACGTTCTAACTCTTGTTCGCATTTCGCAAGTGGCATGAATGCTTCTGCCAGATTCTTTTCAGTAAAGTCTGAGCGGTGGAAATTCTGTAGTTTCTACGCACGAAGGGACGTTGGCTTTACTGTCAAGGGTAAAGCAGAACGTCTGAAAACTCCGTAAAATCCAGGGATTGCGGAGTTTGATGCTTTTTAGCAGGTTTTAAAGAACGATTTTGTCTGTATGTGAAACCATATCATGTCGGAGAGATACGGCATAATGGCAACTGTTTTGCTGTTTCAGGCGGTTGTAGAAGCCATTTTGCTTTCAAGGAAGTAACTGCGGGAATGCTGCCTAATCTTGGAGGTGAACAGTAGTTTACTTTCTATGAAAAAAAGGTCTTTATAAATCATTTCGACCTGTTTGAGTTTGAAGAGAGAAAGTCTCCTTTGCAGGAGAGATGCAGAGGTATGGCCATCCAGGGAGGATCGCCGTAATCAGTACAGCACCACCGAAAAGCAAAGAATACTGCTGTTAACTTCAGCAGGATTTGTTGCTATAGATTGTCAAATAGAAGTGTCAGCATACCAGTATGCTGTGATTTTCCATTCGGACTGAATTCAATTTTCAGTGTCAGATTCATCGCAGAAACCGGCTGTTTCAGCAGATTCAGACAGGGATTTCCATTTTCGTTTTCCAGTCGACTAATATCGACTTGACTGATACTGATTCCAGAACGCTCAGACACTGTTTTTGAGTTATTCCGGTTCTGATCCTGGCATCTAATACAGCACGGGCGATATCCAATTCTGGTACGAATTGCTTCGTACTCTCTTCAAAACTCTTCATCTGCCTTCAGTTCGTCTGTCAGTTCCTGAATGTCACTTATGATTTCTTCCCCTATCTTGAAAATGGTATGTTCTGCTGTTTCTTGGCAAATCCGTTCGTTGCAATAATAATTATGTTCTCTTCGAAAAAGAAAAGAATCCGAATGATATCCGTTCCAGTTTTGCTGCGAAGTTCTAAAATTCCTTCTACTTGGTGCATGCTTAACGGTTCTCGTGCCAGTCTGATCCCTGTCATATAAATGAGTATGGTGCGAAAAGTCAAAACAGAACTAGCGAGAAAATGAAGGACTAGAAAAAGGGTTCGTTACTTCGATTTTGTTCGATAACGAATTTTTGCACTGCACTCATAATCTGTCTTTAGATTGGATGAAAGTGCATAATTAGATGTGGAAAATATGCAGATAACAGGTGATTATCTGCATATTTATTGCTAATATATATGCAATAAATGGAGACTGTACATGCATATATTTGATTACACATTTTTAGATGAAGGTTTATTACCTGCAGAGCTTGTTAATCTTACATCCACCATTTCCGCACTTAATGCAATATCAGAGGAAAGAAGAGGACGGAACGCGACTGTCTATACGGAACTGGAGAAGATAGCTCGTATTCAATCTGTTAAGGGTTCCAATGCGATTGAGGGCATTATAACTACAGATGCTCGAATAAGGGAAATCGTAGAAGAAGACAGTGCTCCCCTGAATCATACGGAGATGGAGATAGCCGGGTACAGGAATGCGCTGGATGAGATACACACTTCTTTTGATGCTTTAAGAATCAATGAACAGACCATTTTGCATCTGCATCAGGTTATGACGGAAGTTGCGGCATATGAAGGTGCCGGTCAATACAAAGCAGATGATAATATCATTGCGGAAATAGATGAATATGGACGGCGGAGAATTCGTTTTTCACCGGTACCGGCAACTGAAACGAAAGACGCGATGGAGCAGCTTATACTTGCGTATATAGATGCCAGAGACAACTCGCGGATCAACAAACTTCTGCTCATTCCATGCGTGATACTTGATTTCTTGTGTATCCATCCGTTTGCCGACGGTAATGGACGTGTTTCCAGATTGCTGACGCTTTTGCTTATGTACAAGAGTGGATTCAATATCGGAAAATATGTTTCTTTCGAGGAA
>CADBNP010000374.1 GCA_902796095.1 uncultured Aeromonadales bacterium
TGAATCCATCAGGAAGACTTTTGAGAATTTTTCCAGAATTGATATAAAAAATCTGTATAGTTCAACAACTTCTTCCCGTGTCAGAAAAGTTCTGGATGAAAATTTTAGTCGTGACTTTTTGGGTAATCCTTATTTGATTGTTAACGAAGGGGATATCATTGAGTTTGGAAGATATTATCTTCAGAGTGCTGAAACTACTGAGTCTGTGAAATGGCGGGTTCTTGCAAGAGATGGAGACAAAGCTTTGCTGATTACTGATAAAGCTATCGATTGCAAGCAGTATCATGATTATTATCATATTCCTCAGATAACTGGTCTCATGAGCTATTTTTCTATAATCTGGGAGGGGTGCTCACTCCGCAGATGGTTGAATACAGAATTTTTGAAAACATGTTTTGACAATGAAGAGCAGGGTAAGATTATCTCTATGCGAATTGCAAATAATGTCGGAGGTGATACGGAAGATAAAATATTCCTTCTGAGTGTTGATGAAGTTCGAAAATATTTTAACAGTGATACTGATAGAAGGTGTGTTGCAACAACTTATGCCCGAAATAATGTATCAACAAGGACGGATTCTGATGGTTATTGCTACTGGTGGCTGCGATCACATGGTTACCATGGCACAGCAGATGCCGCCTATGTCGTCAGCGATGATGGTTCTATCTATTGCAATGGCTTCGGTGTTCACCGTATTGACATTTCGGTTCGCCCGGCATTATGGCTCAATCTTCAAAACTTAAATCAGCCATGCGGATTTAGCTCTGATGCATACAGATTATAAAAATGACTCTCCATAAAAATCTGATAAAGGATAAAGTTTGTTATGGAAACCAGAATCAATTCTGAAAACGGAAATAAAGGTTCGACTCTGCTCAACACCACCTTAGCAGGAGGTCAGAATTCGCTTAATCTTGAAGGCAGAACAATTCTTGATGGAAAATACTCTGTACTTGTACGTTTGAATGTTGTTTCCGGTGAGGCAGATTTGTATATCTGTACGGATCCTGCCGCAAACAGGTTCGTAGCCAAGATATATCGCAGAAGAGATGCAGTTAAGTCTGAGGTTCTTGAAACTCTCCGCAATCTAAAATCTCCATACATTGCAAGTATATGCGAAAGCGGAGAATATGACGGTTACCCGGTAGTTATTCTTCCTTATTTTAGAAACGGGAGTCTTGCCGGAAAGACTTTTGATTACGGAACTATCCGTAATATTATTGTTCCGAATGTGACCAAGGGACTTAAATATCTGCATGAAAACGGAATCATGCACAAGGATATAAAACCGTCAAATCTCATGATATCAGATGATGGTGAAAGAATTGAGATAATCGATTTCGGTATAAGTTCGGTAAAGGATGAGGGACAGTCTGTACTGATAACCAGAACAGGACTGTCACCTGAATACTGTGCACCTGAAACCTTTAATAACGTATTTCTGAATGAATCGGATTATTATTCCCTTGGTATCACTCTGTATGAACTGTTTACCGGTCATACTCCGTTCAATAATGCCGGAAAAAGTCTTTCTGATGATGAACTTGCAGCTTGTGCATCGGTGCAGAATATTCCTTTTCCTGAATCCCCTGCATTTCCACAAAGACTGAAGCTTCTGATAAAGGGACTTACATACAGAGATCTGTCTCACAGAAATGAATCTGACAATCCAAACCGCAGATGGGTATGGATGGATGTGGAAAGGTGGATGAATGATGAGGAACTGCAGGCTCCGGGAGAAGCGGTAAACTCAGACAACAGTAAACACCAGACCTCATTATCCGGATCAGAAAATTCATCCGTATCAGACATTCCGTCTTTTCTGAATTCAGATTCAGACAATCATTCAGATTTACAGAATATTTTATTTCCTCGCCCCTATGATTTTAAAGATTCATCAGGGAAGGTAGTTCTCATTCAAAGTCTGACCGAGTTTGTTTCGGCATTCGGGATAAACTGGAAGGAAGGTAAAAAACATATAGGCAGAGAACTGGCTTCAGCTTTTTTTAGGAAGCTGGAACTGCGCAGCATTACAAGTACGATAATAGATTGTGAAGAGGCTGATGTTACTGATGAAGCTTATTCAAAAATGCTTATGGAGCTGTCTGCCGGCATGGGAGAACCTGCTTTTTACTGGAATAACAGAAAAATAAACGACGTAAAAGAAGTTTCCGAATATTTCAATGAGAAACTGATAATCGGAAATGTAAGTGAGAGCGGAATTGAGTCAGAGTTCAGTGCTGCCACAAAGCTGCTGCGTTACTGGTATGAGCTGAAACAAAAAGCTGATGAGATTGAGATAATTGATAAGATTCAGCGGATCGCGGATACAAACGGATACAACATCAGAACAAGAATAATCAGTTTCAGCTCTTTCTTCAGTGAAGATATGCGTTTGAAAATCGGTGACAGAATTTTTGATGATGTTTCTGAACTGAAAAGCTATGCAGAAAATCTTAAAAATAACAATGCCAGCCAGTATTTCAGATGGATCATGGAGAACAGCAGGGATGTAGAAGATTACTGTAAAAATGAAAACTCTGAAATTTATAAAAAAATTAAATTGATTCAAAATGATATATCAGAAGAGCAGGAACGCAGAAGAAAGGAACAAGAGGAAATAGAGCGAATCAAAAAAGAACAGGAAGAGCAGGATCGGATAAGAAAGAGAAATGATTTTCAAAAGAAATTCAATGTCGGTTCTGTTGTTGAGTTTGGAAAA
>CADBNP010000375.1 GCA_902796095.1 uncultured Aeromonadales bacterium
CCTTCTGAAATACAGTCAGTAGCGATAAGAATATCAATGTTTGTCTGACGATCTCTGGGGTAAAGAATATCCCTGTCTTTTGAGTCAGGTGAAAAGCAGGATAAAACATGATTCATTTCTGTTTTAAACTTGGGAATAGTGGTTTTTCCCTCAATTGAACCTGTAACCAGAGCTACATTAAGCCCCAGATCTTCCTTTGCCATTTTGCTTACATGCTCGTATAAGTACTCAGCCGTATCCGCAAAGGCAGTAAACACAATTACCTTTTTATTCCCCTGATTGATCGGTGATGCTTCTTTTTCCTTTATAACCCGAAGCAGTTCATTCAGTTTAAAATCATATTCCGGGGTAATGTCTGCCACCATTGAAATCAGCAGTTCCAGATTTTTTTTGTCTTCATCTATATCTCTTTTCCATGAAATATAATCCATATCTGCCAAATCAATTTTGATCTTTTTCCCGACAGTAAATAAATCTGTATTCTGATCATCACCATCAAAATCAGATTCAACATTTGACAGATCCTGCATTTCATCAAGCTCTCTGTTAATATCCCCATTTTCAAAAGCCTGAATAGCATCAGATGTATCATGCATGTATTTGTTTATACGATGCAAGGTAAGGAGAAAAGAATGAACAGAACTTTCCATTCGTTTGAGCAGGTTAATACTCATTATATGTCTGATACCCAGCTCACGTCCTTTCACAAAATTCTCTGTTTCCTTTTCATCAAGGTATTTGCTTAGTTTGCTTGGATGAATATAGGATGTAGGTGTGTATATCGTCAGTTTCAGTTCAGACAGAAGTTCAAATACTTCTCCGTAGTTTATGGCATCTTCAAGAGTGGTCAGCTTTGGCGTTAATGATATCGGCTTGTTACGTGTTGGGAAATTTCCTATATCTGCAATATTATAGTAATTCTGTATGTGCTTACGTGAACGGGCAATCGTTACACCATCGAGTACCTCAAAGAAATCAAAATCAAGCATAGAAAGCAAAGTTTCTGTTGTTCTCTGAGATTCTGGAAGTTTACACCAGGCGTTGTAAACGCCCTGAGCCTGTCTGAAAATAGTGTCAATATCAGATTTTAAATTTAACTTTTCATCAAGATTGGCAGAATTACCTTCATATGCAAGAGCAAGCTGATTTCTTAAATCCAGGAAACGATTATTTACCGGCGTTGCTGAAAGCATCAGAACTTTTGTCTTCACTCCAGGTCTGATTATTCGGTTCATCAGACGCATATAGCGGTTTTCTTTTTCCCCGCCATGACTGTTTGTACCGTTACCGTTGCGAAAATTATGGCTTTCATCAATAACGACCAGATCATAATTTCCCCAGTTAATTCTGTCTATCGGTATCCCCATGACCGTATCGCCACTGTTACGTGAGAGATCTGTATGGTAGGCAACGTCATAACGCAATCGATCAGATGCAAGAGGATTATTGATAATATTAGATCTGAACGTCATCCAGTTTTCAGAAAGTTTCTTGGGGCAAAGCACCAGAACATTCTTGTTTCTGCCCTCATAATACTTGATAACGGAAAGAGCAGTGAATGTTTTACCTAGACCTACACTGTCGGCAAGAATACAGCCATTGTACTGTTCCAGTTTGTTTATAATCGCCAAAGCTGCGTCCTTCTGGAACGCAAAAAGTTTTTTCCAGATGGCACTGTCCTTGAATCCGGTAGCTTCATTAGGCATAACATCTTCAGAAATATCGGACAGGAATTCTCTGAAAATGTTGTAGATAGCCATGAAATAGACTAACTCCGGTGCATTTTCCTGATAGACTGAGGATATCATATCAATCACATCTTCAGTAACATCAGATAACTTATCGTGATTAGACCATATCGAATCAAAAATGCGTAAGAATTCTAGACTATCTGTACTTTCAAATCTCGTTACTATATTCGTGAGGTTGCTTCCTCTCTCACAACCTATATCTACAGTTGTAAAAGAGTTCATTGGCAGGTACGTATACGTTTCATCCGGTGCATTAATCACCATGAAGTTATTCATTCCTTCTCTCGTGTTATTTGACTTGAAACAAACCTTCTTGCGTATCCATTCTGCACATTCCCTGGCAATAGCCTTTTGTTTCAGTTCATTACGCAACCGCACTTCAAACTCTGTTCCGTACAGACTGTTTTCACGTTTTAACCGTGGAATATAAAACTCTCTTCGTTCTTTAGTCGTTTTTTCTGCAACAAAGGTCGGAGATGTAAATAAAAAGCGAACATCTTCACAGGATTCCAGTTGAGACTTTAATTCCTGATAGGCATAAATTGAAAAGCAGGCAGCCGCAATTGAAACCCGACTCCCTGCCTTTATTGTTTTTTCAAGATCATCTTTAACAACTTTGGTTGTATTATTAAAAATCATCATAACAGTACCTGCAGATTCCAGAAACAGGAATTTCGTCAAAAACGAACAGTCTAACACAAGACATTTTTTTACAGATCAGAATCAAATTCTTATTAGACAATATCATAAACCACTCAACTTTTTTGTGTTTGAGATGACAAATCATTCATAAATTCTATTTTTTGAACAACTTCTTATCACATTTTTGACAATCATCAAAAAGATGCATTTTACACATCCTGTTCATCATGACATTGCTGGTTCGTCAACGGCAACAATTTAACAACAGAAACCAAGCTGCACATCGAGTTCCTTTGATTCCGACACATGTATGATATACACAAGTCTGAAGCTCTGGTGCGGTATATAGCAGAAAAAATTAATTGCACAGGTTCGATTGGAGTAGAAAAGAAAACAAGAATACTCAAAAATAAAGAGACCAGAACAGCATTCCTTTGTGATACCTCGCATTCAATACGATTTTACTTTGTTCCGATCCATTGTTCATGGATGAACCAGATTGAAATATGGTTTGGCGTTTTGAACCGTCAACTGATACGTCA
>CADBNP010000376.1 GCA_902796095.1 uncultured Aeromonadales bacterium
TCCGAGGCGTGCCATAGGTACGGCTTCAGCCATAGGACTGTTCATTGCGATCCCCGGTGCCGTGACCATGCTGATTTTAGGTGGGACCGTCCTGGATCCCAATGTTCCGCCGGGAACCTTCGGCAAGGTGTGCCTTACCGCCGTGGCATGCATTGTGCCGTTTTCAATGATGATGGCAGTTGTGGGGGCAAAAATTAATCGCAGGATTGATCAGCAGCTGCTTAAGAAGATTTTCAGCATTCTCCTTATTATTACCGGTTCAAAAATGTTGTATAACGCACTTGCTCAGTAGGTGAAGTATGAAGAAATTTTTACTGTTTTCCTTTTTGTTATCATTTTTTGCAGGAGCTGCCGATGCGACTGATAAGCAGAACGTTTCTGCCTCATGGAACAAAAGCTATCGAGCAAACAGTCTCATTCTGGATAATCCGCAGATCCCGGTTCAGATGGCTGTTTCACGTTTTGTCTACCATGATGTCAGAACTGAAATAGAGAATCTTGCAAGAAAATTCAACTGCAGGGATCAGAAACTGAACTCAGATACATTTTCTGTTTATAACTGCGATTTTTCCTCTGATATGCCTGAGCTGAGGCAGAATATATACGGAAAGCTTGCTGAAAAGGGAGATGGAGGGAATATTTACACTCAGATCTACGCCGTTACACCTTACCCGTCAAATCCGATGATTGAAAATAAGGCTCTTGAGCTTCTTGAGACCGATCCAATAGCTAATCCTCTTGATGAATGGATCCTGACTTCATACGAAACAGACGATCCTTCGGCACAGCAGACCGGAGTCCTTTATGAAAACCGCAAGCGCAAAGGATTTATTTCTTCCTCCATCGGTATTTACTCGGATACTGATAAGTTCAAATTTCTTGATAATCTGGGTAAACTGCTGCTGTGCAAAAAAGCCGAACGTCTTGATAACGGTGTGAATTTTTCTGAATGCTCAACATTCTATTATTATGAACTCCGAGATCTGGATTTTCCTTATTATGTACTTACATCAATTTCCTCAGATCTTGTCAATGATGAGGAATCTATGAGTTTTATGCACCGGCTTTCAGAAGAGACATTTAAATACAATAGGGAGCAGATCAGGAAGCATATAGGGAAGTAGTCATATGATGGAAGTTTGATTCTGACATGAGTTGTTTTCCCTGTGTAGTATCTTGAAGTAATGACGGACATAACCTGTAAGCAGAAATAAAAATCCCCGCATATGCGGGGATTATCATTCAGAAATCAGATATTTTCTTACAGAAGACTGATTTCCTCTATCTGTTTTTTGATCTTTTCAAGACTGCTCTGAAGTTCATTCAGACGTGCCTTTTCCTTTTCCACAACCTGTGCCGGTGCCTTGCCTACAAACGCAGGATTTGCGAGTTTGACATTGATTTTATCGCATTCCGACTGCATCTTTTCAGCCTCCTTCTTAAGACGTGCTGTTTCAGCATCTTTGTCGATAAGACCTGACAGCGGCACCAGGAGCTCGGCATTACCCACCAGTTTGGTTACAGCCAGAGGTCTGGCATAACTGTCATCAATCATGGTTATGGAATCCAGATTTGCCAGAGCCTTTATGAAGGCCTGATTATCGGAAATTGTCTCTGTCTCCCCGCCTGCGTTTTTGATCAGAATGTTCAGTTTGACAGCAGGACTTACCTTCATCTCAGCTCTGATGTTTCTTACATTGACAACAATCTGTTTGATAAATTCAAGCTGCTCAACGACTCTGGCATCTAGAAGATCCCTGTTAACTGAAGGATACCGCTGAAGCATGATGGTATCACCGGCTTTGTAATCGCTGCGGATGAGAGGTGCAACATTTTTCCATATTTCCTCCGTTATGAAAGGAATTATTGGGTGAGCCATGCGTAGCATGCTTTCAAGTACGGTAAGGAGTGTATGAAGAGTTGCATTCTTTTCTTCATCTGATCCCTTCCAGATTACCGGTTTGGTCAGCTCCAGATACCAGTCGCAGAACTCGTTCCAGATAAACTCGTAAAGTGCAGAAGCTGCCAGATCAAAACGGTATGATGCAAAACTTTCTGTTACTGTCTGGATAGTCTGCTGAAGTTTTGACAGGATCCAGCGATCTGCCAGTGTCAGCAGTCTGCTGTCAGGCCTGGTGATACTTTTTCCTTCAGTGTTCATCAGAACATAACGGCTGGCATTCCACAGCTTGTTGCAGAAGTTGCGGTACCCTTCAAGTCGCTTCATATCCCAGTTTATGTCACGTCCGGTGGAGGCGAGAGCGGCAAGAGTGAAACGAAGAGCATCAGTACCGTGAGCCTCTATTCCTTCAGGGAACTGCTTTCTGGTGCGTTTTGCTATTTTTTCTGCCATCTGCGGCTGCATCATGTTGCCGGTGCGCTTGCCTACCAGATCGTCAATGCTTATGCCGTCTATCATGTCCAGAGGATCGAGCACGTTTCCTTTTGATTTGCTCATCTTCTGGCCTTCCTCATCACGGATAAGACCGGTTACGTAGACGGTTTTGAAAGGAACCTGGCTGTTTCCGTTTTCATCCTTCATGAAATGCATGGTCATCATGATCATTCGGGCAACCCAGAAGAATATGATGTCAAA
>CADBNP010000377.1 GCA_902796095.1 uncultured Aeromonadales bacterium
CCAAGTATCACATTCTTATATTCTGACGCATCAAGGTTTCCACGAAGAACGCAGGCAGCGTCCCATATCTTATTTTCAAAACCTATATCAGCTGTATTTTTATCTGTCATCTTTTCGTTTTAACCTTAATTTTCATTAGACAGGATCATTTCCAAACTTTAAACTATAAAAGCTGTTTTTATCGTGCCACCCAAACAATAAAAAGACAATATCTATCCACTATAGGATAGTATCAGCATTTTATCATCAAATCACAGCTATTTATCGTATTTTTTAGCACTGTCCCACACTTTATGAAGTTGATTTACAAGTTCTCCATAAAACACTAAATGTGCATGGGCTAAAATCGCAATACCGATTTTCATAGCAATAATAAAAAAACCTTCGATACTCCGCATACTAACTGTCGACAGCAACTTTTCACCCAAGTAAGACAATCTGCACACCGTGATCCCTTGTAAAGTATCGCTTTTAACAAAAGAATGTTTTATCTGGTAATGCCGTAAAAATTCGTCCTTTAGGGTGAGAATATAAGGCACGATCAGATAAAAAGAAGGGAAAATCGCGATTTGATGCAGAGAGATCAAACTCATTCACAGCAGAGATCTTCACCACAGGAACTTTTCCGGAACCCCGAATTACATCTCACTGCTTACAGAAATGAGATGAAAGTAAAGTGTCGAAGTGAACAAAATCGGCAGGCATGATAAACCTTTCAGACAGACTGACTCTCACTGAATGACTGGATACAGCATTCAGACCGGACGGAACCATCCATCTGGAACAGGATATTCTCAGAACACGCAAACCTGTCCGGACAGATCCGATCCTTCAGACAGAGCAATACCACCCTTCACAAAGGATCAATTCGTATACTTCTGATTAGGTTCCTACGGCCAGACACTACTGAACCGAAGCCGGAACCCCGGCATCATCACCTGTTGCCTTAAGAGCATTGAGATATCCCTGATAGAAGCCCTTTCTGGTCTCCTCATTTATCTTCTCAAACTCCTCCTTCGGAGCAAAGGCAATACGTTCCTCGGTAAGAGCGTCACGTCCGAGGACAGCAACCCAGCGGGGATCATAGCTTCGCTCTGCTATGGTGTCGTACTCCATAACCTTGGACATGGCGAGTTTGAGTTCGGGAATATGAGTAGCAGCGTACCTGCCGATGGCGTGTCCGTAGAAACCGTTCATCCTGGTAAGACCGTCTCTGACAGTAGGATCAAGAGACTTGTTGGCATCGGACCGTGCCCTGAGCTGTGCCGTGTAGTACCAGAACATGGCCGCAAACGGCTCGTTCATATTCATAACCTGATCGGCCAGAGCAAACAGCACAGGAGGAGTAAAATCGTTAGGATGGGAAAGAACAGTGTTGATGGTCTCGCTGTCACCGGACTTGACGGATGCGACAATGATTTCCGTCTGTGCACTGCCCAGAGTCGCAAACTCGCCACGGTATTCCCCGCGGGATGCGGAATCAGAAGATCCGGAGGATGACTGCGGATCCATGGTCGGAGGGCCGATTCTGTCGGTACGCTGCTCAACAACGCAGCCGGAAAGAACCGCTGCCGCAGCAAAAGCCGCTGCAAGAAGAGTAATTTTATTAATCCGGAACATTGTATTTCAAACTCAGCTCTATTCCACCGTCGACAACAGTGGCCTTTTGAATAGAAATCAGATATGCGGCAGAGCGATCATCCACCGTATATTTTCCCAGTGCCGAATTCTTCAGCAGATCAGCGAAATCGATGGTGAGAACATCAGATCCGTAGATCAGCTTAAGACCGTTCCGCATGGTCTGATTGAGCGTCTTGCTCAGGAAGGTGTTGAACACAGGCATAATCGCCGATACCAGAAGCTTCTGCACCAGTCCCTCGCTGCTCATGACCTTCTTGTCAATGATGCTGAATACAATATTGGACTTTTTCTGATCGTGAACGCACTCCACCAGTTCGGCGTGGATCAGAAACCTTCCAACGGAGTGGGCAACCAGACAGTCCACGGTACCGCTGCCGTAACAGTTGATGTCAATGGATTTTATTGACTCGTGACCGGCTATCTGGGTTCCGATAAATGAATTTATAAATGCCTCGGACATGAAAAGCCGTCCGTTGACAATCTCCGGCAGAGCGTTTGTCGCCCAGAGGCTGTGCAGAGGCTCGATAAGCTTGCTGAAGCCGGGATTGATCACATCCGGATTATTCTTGTTTTCCAGAAGAAAATCAGCAACATCATCCGCAAAGCTCATGGCCTTTTCCGGCTTCTGTTCATAAAAGTGCCGGCAAATTTCCAGTATTTCTTTTAATTTCATGAAATCCCCATACTCCCGAAGTTCAGGATATTTCGGGTAAAAGTAACAGAATTATTAAAAAAAATCAAAATATAGTGTCCCGTGCCGCATAAAAACTTTACGCAGCACAACATTTTCCCGCATTCAGAAGATCAGAGACATCACATCAGACCCGTACGGAGAAACATCTGACGTCACTCACCGGGCAG
>CADBNP010000378.1 GCA_902796095.1 uncultured Aeromonadales bacterium
GAAAAAATTCTGATCCTACCCGGATAGACTTCAGCATTATGAAACTCCGTTAATACGACATTCTGATCATGAAATCATGAACGCGGGACAATTCAACGAGAATGCCTGCCTTCGCATTCTCTGCAAAATAAGTTTATGTAATCTTAAGTTCTTATTCCTGTTATACGAAAGACTCAGCAAACAACTCATAACGGTTTCTCAGATCTGAAAAAATTCTGGTAATTTCAACATAGTTCAAATCACTTTGAATTCTTACTGCACAGCCACAATCTTCCTTTGAAATGTCTGCCGTCGCTGATTTCCTGTTATTCCTGTTTTCTGTTTTCTCAGACATCAGGATCCTGAACTGGCATCTCATCAGACATTCATATTTCCAGATCCTGAAAGGACTCATGTTTTACACCTCAAATCACAGAACCCTGTATGATGAGAGACATCTTTTTTTGGTTGATATCACCATTCCTGCTCTGATAACCCTTATGTTTTCCGACGTTTCACCGTAATGACGGGATTCCAGCTGATTAAGTGCCGCCTGCATAGCCTGCTCCTCCCGGTTATCATTGTCAATCCGCTTAAACTCAATCACAAGTCTGGTGGAGGGAGTCTTCAGTTCAAGATCAGAAAAACCGTGGGAGTTATTTACTTCCTTTGCCTTGAATACATTATCCCAGGGGATCTGGGAATAAATGATATCCCTTACAGTATTTTCATCACTGAAGGCCTTTGAGTTCGAACTTACGCATTCACACAGCAGTGCATTAAAAAGTTTGAATACTGAAGCAACATCTTCATTGTCAATGAATTCAGGCAGTCTGGAAATTCCTGTCAGTGTCTTAAAAGACGGCTGCATATTCTGAATATCAAACGAAATCCAGATCAGCGATTCAGCAATTTCATCATTTGCTATAACCATTCTCGCCATGCCCTGCCCGACTTTTTTTAATGTGAAATATCCCGTCTGAAGCAAAAGCATATTCATCGGGATCTGATCAGGATCTGATTTTGTAAGCAGCGAACGCTCAGTTATAACAAATGTTTTAATATTTTCGCTCTCATCCTCTTTTTCACTTTCAGTTTCATCTTCACCTGCATTCTCAGAAAAACCGATTCGGTACCGGAGCATATTAAACAGTTCCAGATTATCCCTGTCCTTCAAATAGTCCACCAGGATCCGCGGAGTTCCACCGCCGGCTGAATACCAGTAATTTCTGAAACCGTACTGAGGTTTCTTTAAAAAAGACAGTACAGACCAGGGATTATATACTGTTACTTCTTTGTTAATGGAAAACTGAAACCCGTCATATGTTGATTTCAGTCTGGAATAAACAGCATCAGCACTGATATCAAGAACAGCTGCGGCATTTCTCACATAAGGATCAAAATACTCATGAAGTTCACCTTCAGTGATACCAAGTAATGTCGCATAATCATCATCAGCTGTAATGTCTTCCAGATTGTTGAAAATGGAAAACAGACTTACGTGTGCCAGTCTGGTAATACCGGTTATGAAAACAAACCGGAATACACTTTCACAGGATTTTATTACTGCAAAAAATTCACTCAGGAAATCAATCATCTCCTTCATGCGGGAAGGACTATCCAGATTATGAGTAATTGGACAGTCATACTCATCTATAAGGAGCACCAGACTTTCATCTTCTGCCTTTCTTGAGTAACGCTCCAGATAAATTCCGGGATCCAGGGATTTTTCAGCTTCCGTCAGATCCTCCGGATCTTTATCCTTTAATGCAGACTGAAGGATGACAGAAAGTCTGGCTCTGCATTCTTCTGCTCTTCTTGATGCAAATGCGGAAAAATCCAGACGAATTACCTTATAAGTTTTTTCGTTTTTCCAGAATTTATCATTTTCAATGTCGAGTCCGCTGAAATCAGCAAGTCCACGGGAAAAAATGGATTCAAATATTGATACGAGAAGGGATTTGCCAAAACGACGCGGTCTGGACAGGAAAACAGGAGTTGCCCTGATTTTTCCCAGTCTGCCAATCAGTTCAGTTTTATCAACGTAAATTACGTCATCTTTTCTGAGTTTCGACATAGTCGTGTAGCCTAAGGGCAGTCTCAGAATGGCTGATTCATCAACAATTGGTTCACCCATACTCTATCCTTAAAATCCACACAGTTTACAACATGAAAGAATACTGTTTTCCAGAATTTGGCAGTCCTCAAGCTAGTCCCAAAATAACCGCTCTGGTTATTCCAAAAGTAACGGTAAACATGAAGTCAGAAGTTAAACAGACACACCTCTGACTCAAAAAAATACTCTGTTCATCATGAACGTGGAACCGTTTTCTGACAGAAAGGAGAACAGACACGGAAAAACCATGCTCTGTTCTCCATCTTACCTGTGAATAATCTTAAATTGAACTGTCAGACGTTCAACTATTGATCACTGTCAGAGAATGTAATCTTCTTCGGATTATATTCAATCCTGGTCGGTTTATCGAAGTACAGGTTATCAGATGTATAGCCGGTCCACTCACCTGCAATTTCCCAGTAACTGAAACCTCCATCACCGTTATCAAAGCCCAGTTGACCAAAGGTGCTGGAGCCCCAGCAGTACAGATCTCTGAACGGTATCCTGTTACCGTCATCATCCTTTTTCGCTGTGAGAGCACATACAGATCTTTTACCTGCGGCAACATCAGCTACGTCAGAAAGATA
>CADBNP010000379.1 GCA_902796095.1 uncultured Aeromonadales bacterium
TATCGGGGTTAAAGGCCGCAGGAGTAACATCCGTTACGACGGCTGGGCAGTTACAAGCCCATTTCCTTTAGGTGATGGGTAGTTGACGATACTGGATCAGTAACTGAACCTGAAAAGAGATTCTGGGCAAAAAGTTTGTCTTTTTCTATCTGTTCTCTAAGTTCTTCAATGTTTGGGAATTTCTGTTCGTTTCTGATCTTTTTCCAAATCTGTACAGTGAGCCTTCTTCCGTAAAGATCTCCGCTGTAGTCGAAAAGATATGCTTCAAGGCGGGGCTGTGTGCCGTTTACTGTAGGTCTGACTCCGATATTGGCAATGCCGTATAAGATCCTGTCGTCAACTTTTGCTGATATTGCATATACACCGCTTACCGGAAGTACTGTCCGGTTAAGATCGATATTGGCTGTGGGAAAACCTATTTTTCTCCCCAGCTGCTGGCCGTGTACCACCTTTCCCGTTATGCTGTACGGACGTCCCAGCATTTTCTCAGCATCTTTGATACGTGCTTCTGCAAGGGCCTCCCTTATTAGTGTGCTGCTTACCCGCTGATTGTCGATAATATAGCTCGGGGCCTGTTCAACGGAAAAGGTTCCTGTTTTTTTACAGTAATTTTCAATGGTTTCAAACGAACCCTCACGACCTTTTCCGAAGCGGAAGTCGTCGCCTACCACCAGGTGTCTGACATTGAATTTTGCCAGGAGGATTTCAGTAATGAAATCGTCAGCGGAAATGTCTGCAAACCTGTCGGAAAAACGAAGACAGTAAAGATAATCAATGCCAAGTTTATTCATGAAGCTGTATTTTTCATGAAGAGTCGTAAGTCTGGCAGGTGATCTGGTATGGGTGAAGTATTCCCGGGGCTGCGGTTCAAAGAACAGAACAGCAGACGGTATCCCGAGTCTGTCAGACTGCTGCTTTACCAGACTGACAATCTGCTGGTGACCCAGGTGTATTCCGTCAAAATTACCGAGAGTCAGGACACATCCGTCCGGGTTAGGCGTAATGTTGAGAATGCCGCGTACAAATTTCATACAGTGATCCTATCAGTCTGCAGATAAACTATCAATCAAAGCTTTCGTTGATTCTGAGATCGCGCTTGCGGATCCCAAGAATCATGCCAGCCAGAAAATATATAAGAGCACCGCCTGAAATCATAAGCACGAGCCACAGGATTCTTGTCCATATGGTCATTGCAGCCAGTTGATCTATGTCCGGAGTTACACAGATCAGCACACCGCCCATTACTGAAGCTGCTATGAGAAGTCTGAATCCGAAAATCAGCGTTTCCCTGTCAAATCTGTAGATACCGCGTCTGTACAGTCCTGAAATCAGGAAAATTAGGTTGACAGTTCCGGACAGAGCTGTGGACAGTGCCAGTCCCAGATATCCCAGAGGGTAAATCAGTGCCAGATTGAATATTATATTGCTGATCATGGAGTAGATGCCGTATTTCACTGGGGTCTTTGTGTCCTGTCTGGCATAAAAACCGGGAGCCAGAACTCTCACCAGCATCAGTGACAAAAGTCCTGTTGCTGAGGCAAACAGACTGGCTGATGACATGGCGGCATCGGTGGCAGTAAAGCTTCCGTGCATGAATATTACGCTGATTATGGATTCTCTCAGGGTAATGATGCCGATCATGGCCGGTATTCCCAGGATCATCACCATTCTCACGGCCCAGTCCATGGTGCGGTGAAACTTGTCGCTGTCTTCGGATACATGTCCTCTTGAAAGTACGGGAAGAATTACCGTACTGATGGCTACGGCAAACATTCCGAGAGGAAATTCAAGAATACGATCAGAATAGTAAAGGTAGCTGATGGTGCCTGTGGCAAGGAAGGAGGCCAGGGCGGTGTTAATCAGAAGATTTATCTGATTGACCGAGACGCCGAACAGTGCCGGGATCATCAGAGTTCTGATTTTCTTTACTCCGGGATCGTTCCAGGCGAATCTGGGTTTTGCCAGCAGTCTGAGATTAATGATGAACGGAAGCTGAAACAGCAACTGTATAAATCCGCCGATGAAAATTCCCCATGCGAGTCCTATCACCGGTGTTTCCAGCTGTGGTGAAAGCCACAGGGCACAGGCAATTGTTGAAAGATTAAGAAGACACGGTGTCAGAGCAGGGACTGCGAATCGTCCCTTGGTGTTAAGCACTGCACTGAAAACTGCAGTTATGGTTATAAACCACAGATATGGAAAGGTAATTTTCAGTACCAGTGCTGCCAGCTCAAACTTTTCAGCTCCCTCTGCAGTTTTCCCAGCATCAATGTACCAGCCCCAGCCGAAAAGCATGGAAATGAATGTGGATCCGAGAACACCGAGAATGGTAACGATGGTTATGATGAAACCCAGCGTTCCGGTGACCATGGCGATAAATTCTCTTGTGGAATGCTGATCCTTCTGATTGTATTCAGCAAGAACCGGAACAAAGGCCTGGTTAAATGCACCTTCGGCAAAGAGGCGTCTGAAGAAGTTCGGGATCCTGTTTGCAAAAAAGAATACATCAGCCGCCATTGTGGCGCCCAGCAGATTGGCAATAACCACGTCTCTTATTAGTCCCAGTATTCGGGAAAGCAGTGTTGCCGAGGATATGACAATTCCAGATTTAAGCAGATTTTTTTTAGCCAAAACGACTCCTCCGTGATGCCGTGAAATTATATCGCACACCGGTGTTAAACACACTGTTTATGATAAACAGTCAGTTTTTTTTATCTGGCGTTAGAGGTAACCATGTCATGGAACGTTTTTTTTGTAAGACGATGTATGGGTGCCTCAGAATCAGTTATCGCAGCAGTCTGGAGCATCATGTTTGAAAGCCTGCGCCATGAAACAGCAGTTTTGTGTTTGATTAAATGTTTGATTAATGTCACAGAGGACTGTATAATTCACACCTAATAAGTTTGGGTAATTTGGTGTACACTGTTTCGCCAAGAGATTCAGGCTGTTTTTGCAAAAATACTTTGTTTCTTTATTGAAATTACTCGCTAAGTTTATATAGGAGTTTACTTTGGCTAATATTAAATCTGCTAAAAAGCGTGTTATTACTTCCGAAAAGGCACGCAGAGCAAATGCAAGTGCCCGTTCTATGATGCGCACCTATATTAAAAAAGCTATTGCCGCCGTTCAGTCCGGTGACAAGGAAAATGCAAAGAATGCATACGTTGCTGCTCAGAAGGTTCTTGATCGCATGGTAACAAGAGGCATTATTCACAAGAAGAATGCTTCACGTCATAAGAGCAACCTTTCAGCAAAGGTTAAGGCAATGGCCTAATTCCTGTTTTTTAATATTCTTATAAAAGAGGCACCTGAGGTGCCTTTTTTTGTGGCAGAAATGTGGAGCGTTCGCCTGATTTTTCTGATGACTGCTATCATGTCTGCATACCACAGGATCATGCATTCATTGAATGACAGTTAAAGTGCGGGATGCATAATTCTGTCGTATTGCATGAAATTGATAACT
Source organism: uncultured Aeromonadales bacterium (assembly GCA_902796095.1). Classification (GTDB taxonomy): domain Bacteria; phylum Pseudomonadota; class Gammaproteobacteria; order Enterobacterales; family Succinivibrionaceae; genus UBA2804. Next base: position 3,464 of record CADBNP010000379.1, read on the forward strand.
GTATCAAATTTTGCTAAACTTCACATAGTTTCATGATAGTTTGGGCGGAGCTGTTTGCATTGTCCATGACTGCAGTTTTCCCTGTTTAGCCGGTTTATAACATACTGTTCTGATCTGTTCCTAGCAGACTGTGGCGACGGCAGTGAATTACCGGCAGGCGGGCTGTCTGATAATGTTTTCTTAGTAGATTGGAATTTACTTAAATGAGTGATTATAAAGATACACTTAATCTTCCTGAAACAGCGTTTCCTATGAGGGGAGATTTGGCCAAACGTGAGCCGGCCATGCTTAAATCCTGGTATGACGACAAACTGTACCAGCAGATCAGAGAGGCGAGAAAGGGAAGAAAATCCTTTGTACTTCATGACGGCCCTCCTTATGCCAACGGCAATATTCATATCGGTCATTCTGTAAACAAGATCCTGAAAGACATTATTATCAAGAGTAAAACCCTGTCCGGTTATGATGCTCCCTATATCCCAGGCTGGGACTGTCACGGTCTTCCTATTGAACTCAAGGTGGAGGGCATTGTCGGCAAGCCGGGACAGAAGGTCTCTGCAGCTGAATTCCGTGAGGAGTGCCGCAAGTATGCCAGATCCCAGGTGGACGCACAGCGGGAGGATTTCAAGCGTCTCGGTGTTGTAGGAGACTGGGAGAACCCTTACCTGACTATGAATTTTGAAACTGAGGCTGAGATCATCAGATGTCTCGGCAAAGTTGTTGAAAACGGTCATTTTGTAAAGGGCTTCAAGCCTGTTCACTGGTGCTGTGACTGCCGTTCTGCCCTGGCCGAGGCTGAGGTCGAATATTATGATCACAAGTCGCTTTCCATTGATGTTCGATTCAGAGCAAGAGACGAACAGTCTGTAGCAGGAATCTTTGCGGCTGGCGGAGAAGGTCCGCTTTCGGTTGTTATATGGACAACAACTCCATGGACACTTCCTGCAAACCGTGCCGTATGTCTTAATGCTAACATTGACTACGTGCTTGTTCAGGTTAAGGGAAACAGTCCTGAGAGACTGATTTATGCAGAAGCTCTTTATGAAGAGGCACTTAGGCGTGCCGGTATTGAGGACTACGAGATAATCGGCCGATGCCGCGGATCTGAGCTTGAAAATCAGCGCTTTTTCCATCCTTTCCTCGATTTTGATGTGCCTGTTATTCTGGGTGCCCACGTTACCACGGATTCAGGTACAGGTGCTGTTCATACTGCTCCGGGACACGGTATGGATGACTATGTAGTCGGTTCCAAATATGGTCTGGAGGTATACAATCCTGTCAACAGTGAAGGTGCCTACAAGGATGATGCTCCGGTATTCCAGGGTGAAAGTGTGTTTAAGGCAAATCCGAAGGTGGTTGAACTATTAAAGGAAAAGGGTGCTCTTCTTCATGTGGAGAACATAGTTCACTCCTATCCTCACTGCTGGAGACACAAGACACCGATTATTTTCAGAGCCACTCCGCAGTGGTTTATAACCATGGACGGAGCAGATCTGAGAAAGAAGGCTCTTGAAGCAATCAGGAGAGTTCAGTGGATACCGTCCTGGGGTCAGAACCGTATTGAGGCCATGGTGGAGAACCGTCCGGACTGGTGTATTTCCCGTCAGCGCACCTGGGGTGTTCCTATAACTCTGTTTGTTGACAAGGATACCAGCGAACTGCATCCGCGCACTTCTGAACTGATTGAGGAAGTTGCAAAGCGTGTGGAAAAGAAGGGTATCCAGGCATGGTGGGATCTGGATCCAAGGGAACTGCTGGGAGATGAGGCCGATCGATATGTCAAGGTTCCTGATACCCTTGATGTATGGTTTGATTCCGGCTCCACACATACTTCCGTAGTTGCAAAACGCAGTGAGTATGCAGGCAGTGACATTGATATGTACCTTGAGGGTTCTGATCAGCACCGCGGATGGTTTATGTCCTCACTGATGCTGTCTCTTGCCATTAATGACAGGGAGCCGTACAAACAGGTTCTGACTCATGGTTTTACTGTTGACGGCCAGGGTCGCAAGATGAGTAAATCCATCGGCAATGTGGTAAGTCCTCAGGATGTAATCAAGAAGCTCGGTGCCGATATTCTCCGCCTCTGGGTTGCTTCCAACGACTACAGCGGTGAGATGACGGTATCAGATGAAATTCTGAAGCGTTCCGCTGATTCATACCGCCGCATCCGCAATACTGCCCGTTTCCTTCTGGCCAATCTCAACGGCTTTGATCCAGCCCGCGATATGATTGATGCGGACCGTATGGTTACGCTGGATCGATGGGCTGTGGACTGTGCATGGCAGTGCCAGCAGGATATCCTCAGGGCCTATGAGGATTATGATTTCCATCAGGTTGTGCAGAAGCTTATGAAATTCTGCTCTATAGACATGGGATCATTCTACCTTGATATTATCAAGGATCGTCAGTATACGGCGAAGAAGGACAGCGTTGCCCGCAGATCCTGCCAGAGTGCTCTTTATCTTATCTGCGAGGCCATGGTTCGCTGGATGGCTCCTGTTATGAGTTTTACCGCGGATGAAATATGGCAGCAGATGCCTGGAAAACGCTCCCGTTTTGTTTTTACCCAGGAATGGTTTGACGGACTTTTTCCTATGAAGGAAGATGAACCGATGAATGCCGGATACTGGTCGGAAATCCAGAAGGTTCGCGACGAGGTGTACAAGAAACTTGAGAATGCCAGAAACAGCAAGATTATTGGCGGATCTCTCCAGGCAGAGGTTGAACTCTACTGCACTGACGACTCTCTGTTTGAAAAACTTGGAAAACTTCAGAATGAGCTTCGTTTTGTGCTGATCACTTCAAAAGCGGCAGTCAGCAGAGTGGATTCGCTTCCGGAAGATGCAGAGGCAACCGATCTGGCAGGTCTCGGAGTGAAGATTTCGGCCTCACAGCATCAGAAGTGCGAACGGTGCTGGCACTATGTGGATACTGTGGGCCATGTCAGAGAGGGTATCTGCGATCGCTGTGTTGAAAATATAGACGGTGACGGAGAAATCCGCAGATTTGCCTGACCTGTTCTGAGGTTTGGGATTTAGTGCAGCCTGGCTGCGGCAGAGGGATCCTTTATCGGATCCTTTTTTTGAATTTTTAATACAGGTTTGATTTTATGTTCAGAAAGACCGGTCTTTTTTACTGGTGGGTGATACTTCTGGTAATTGTGATTGATCTTGTAACCAAGCAGCTGGTGGTGAATAATATTCCGTATCAGGGAAATATTGAACTTATGCCCTGCTTGTCTCTTGTTCATGTATACAATACCGGGGCGGCCTTCAGTTTTCTTTCCGACAGCAGCGGATGGCAGGCCTATCTGTTCATAGGTATAGCTCTTCTTGCCGTAGGCTTCATTTCTGCGGCTCTTTACCGGGCATCGCGATCAAAGCTGATGTACTGTCTCAGTCTGGCTCTGATCTGCGGCGGTGCTGTCGGCAATGTGATTGATCGGGTTTACTACGGATACGTGATCGATTTTATCCTTTTTTACATAAGAGGTGTGTTTACATATCCGGCTTTTAACATAGCTGACTGCGCCATATGTATAGGAGTTGCGATCCTGGTTGTCTACTCCATATTTTTTGAAAAAAAAGACGGGGAGAAGGCTGATGAAAAATAAAATTTTTCTTGTTAATCCGCGGGGCTTCTGTGCCGGTGTTTCAAGAGCTATTTCAATAGTTGATACAGCTCTGGAGAGGTTCGGTGCTCCTGTATATGTACGTCATGAGGTTGTTCATAACCGGTATGTGGTGGAGTCTCTCAGACAGAAGGGAGCTGTTTTTATTGAGGAACTGAGCGAGGTGCCTGACGGTGCCATCCTGATTTTTTCTGCCCACGGTGTACCTATGAGTGTGGAAATGGAGGCTAAAAAACGCAATCTCAGGGTATTTGATGCAACATGTCCTCTGGTCAGCAAGGTTCATGTGGAGGTAAGGGCTCTCTCCAAGCGCGGTGCAGAGGTGATTATGATAGGTCACAGATTTCATCCGGAGGTCGAGGCAACCCTGGGGCAGTATGATAATCCTGACGGCGGCATATATCTGGTGGAGAGGGCCGAAGATGCCGATAAACTGAGTATCAGGGATCCCATGAATCTGTATTATGTTACCCAGACAACTCTGAGTATCATGGAAAGCAAGAGTCTTATCAGTCATCTTACCGAACTTTTTCCTCATATTCATCCGCCGCGCAAGAATGACATATGCTATGCAACTCAGAACAGACAGGATGCGGTACGCAATCTGGCTCATGAGGTTGAACTTTTCATAGTGGTTGGATCTACCAATTCATCCAATTCCAACCGTCTCCGTGAGCTGGCTGAATCCTGCGGCTGCAGATCCTATCTGGTGGATGACGGAAGTCAGATTGATGAAAAGTGGTTTGAACCGAAGCCTTTGTCTGTCGGTGTTACGGCGGGAGCTTCAGCTCCTGATATACTTATTGAGCAGGTGGTTGAGCGCCTCAAGAAGATAACAGGTTATGATCCGGTGGAAATGCCTGGAACCGAGGAAAACCGTAATTTTGAAATTCCAAAGGATCTGCTGAGTTGAACTGGGGGATAGATGATTAAGCTTTCTTTAACAGGAACAGTGAACAGGGTAACCATAGAGCAGTCATTTTACTGGATCACCGGTGTTTTTAAAGCCATGGTCCGCTGTTCCAGGGCAACTGTCACCAATATTCTTCTTTACGGTGTGTTTTCATCCCTGGTAACGCTGCTCAGCACCATGAGTTCTCTTGGGATGCTGGCCTATCTGTTTTTCTTCCCTGTTATAGGTTCGATAATCATCAATCTTCACGGAGCCAGGGAAAACGCCGGTACAGAGCCTGGATTTTATCACGGGTTCAGGTCTCCTCATTTTAAGAGACTTCTGCTTTCAAATTTCTATCTTATGCTTGCATGCTTTGTGGTGGTGCTTCTTTTTATCGCTTTTTGCTCCTACAGCGGAATGTTTTCCGATGAGAACAAACTGGTGTTCCAGAAACTCCAGCGTTACATCATAGAGCATAACGGCAAGATTGATCCTTCAGAGCTGAAGAATGTGGCAGCTGCTCTCGGCATCGATTTGAATCTTCTTCTTCATCTGGTAAGTCAGATTTTTCTGGCCACCATGGTTCTCCTGACTGTTTTTACCGTGGTGATGCTTTATTTCATGCTGGTGCCGTTTTTTATTGTACTGACATTTACTGACGTTAAGACACTGCATCTTAATATGTATGTCCTTTCTTTCAAGGCTTTTATAAAGCTGGCCAACTTCATTCCGTATCTGCTTTATGGAATTGCGGTCGGTTTTGGAAGTCTGTTCTATCTGGTGTTTACCGCCGGAATTATCGGTGCGTTTCATCTTCCGGTGCCGATTGCCATTGTATTTTCCTGTATGCTGAACGCACCTCTAAGTGTTTTCTTCATCTACAGTTTTTACTTCATGTTTATAGATCTGTTCTGTGACAGAGCATGCAAGGAGGCAAGTCCGGCCAGTCGGGATGATATAGGCACCATGAAGATCTGATCTGTTCAGGACAGTGATCCGCAGTTGGTTTCAGAACTGCAGATCTGTTTCCCTGATTTGAAATGCCGCTGTCCGGCGGCTTTTTTAAGATTCCACCTGATTCAGTATCAGCATCAGGATGCAGAGCAGCAATCCGACTCCGAAAACGATTCTCAGCAGTGTCAGCGGATATTCACCGGATCCTGCAGCACTGACTTTCGGAAGTTTTCCCTGACTGTTCAGATGGCCGTGAAGAATTGATACGGCTCTCAGATCTCCAAGAATGCTGTTCTGCTCATACATTTTGTCATCGTAGGGGAAATCCAGCAGATCAAGAGCCGCTTTAGTGGTCAGCACATCTCTTTTTTTCATGGATGAAATCATTGGTCTGAGATCTGCAATTCTTATGGTTTGATTTTTTGGATCTGTCTTTATTGCTTTTATCAGCTCGCGGCCGTCAAAGGTGTAGACAACTTTCCCTTTGAGTTCTTCTCTGAGTGCTGACGAGAATTCAGGCAAGTCAGGTATGATTTCCTTCCTGATTTCTGTTTCTTCTGAACCGGCCCCTGCATCTGTGGTCAGATAGCGGCAGAGCAGACCGTTTTTTGCCACCACAGCTTCAGTCTTCCATTCATCTCTTCTTAAAATGCAGAACACAGTATCCATATATATCCGTCCGGTCTTTCTGATGAAATACGGTAATCTCCCGTCCGGCAATAATAGCACAGATTTTGTGTACATCCTGCTCTTTTTTAGCGTGAACGGCACTTATGGACAGGAATTTACGGAAGTGATTCGGCGTATGATGCCGGTTAAGTTGACAAATATCCGCTCCTAAAATACTATGTTTCGGAAGGCTGGTTTTCCGGATGGTGAAGGATTTCTGACATCGGTTGCGGGGATGTGAGTATGTGTCAGCCGAGATTGGAAGGTATGGTTTTATTATTATGACAGGCGATTTTTTATCAATACTGCAGGTTGTCGGTATTTTGGCGGCAAGCGGTCTTTTTGCAGGGTTTCTTGCGGGACTGCTGGGAGTCGGCGGAGGTATAATTTTTGTACCGGTTCTGTATTTTATTTTTGGCAGTATTTTTAATATGAGTCCGGACAGTGCCATAATGCTGGCAACCAGTACGTCTCTCGGCTGTATGATCCCTACCAGTCTCAGCTCCTGTATTTCTCACTACCGGCACGATAATATGGATCTGGCACTGATAAAACGCTGGGCACCTCTGCTGCTTCTGGGCGTTATCTGCGGCTCTCTCTTTTCCGCCCGATTCGGAGGAATGTGGCTGAGTGCCGTTTTCGGTGTTATTCTTCTCCTCTCCAGTCTTAATACTATCCTGAGAGCCGATTCGCCTCCTCTTCTTAAGTCCATGCCGTCAGCAGTCTGGCAGGTGATTATGGCTCTTTTCATTTCCGGATTCTCCGTAATGCTCGGGATCGGAGGAGGAACTCTCAGTGTTCCACTGCTGACCA
>CADBNP010000380.1 GCA_902796095.1 uncultured Aeromonadales bacterium
ATTTTCTCGGAGTTGAGGCGGCAGTTCTGTTCAGTTCCGGTTTTGCTGCAAATCAGGCGGTAATAAAAACATTCTGTCGTCCCGGAACTTTTATCTATGCTGATCGCCTGTCTCATGCGTCTCTTCAGGAGGCTGCCGTACTCAGCGGCGCAGAACTGCGACGTTTTACCCACAATGATCCGGATTCTCTTAAACGTTTTCTGGAAAAGGGCGGAAAGGGACTGATCGTTACCGAGGGTGTCTTCAGCATGGATGGAGATGAGGCTCCCCTTGCTGAAATTCTGAGTCTTGCGGATCGTTACGGCATGCCTGTGTTTCTGGATGATGCCCACGGATTCGGGGTTCACGGCACCGGTGGCAGAGGAACAGTCTCGGTACAGGGTTTCAGACACGGTGATTTTGATCTTGTAACCGGGACCTTCGGCAAGGCCTACGGAACAGGCGGCGCTTTTGTTGCCGGAAACAGAGTGCTCATTGAATATATGGTGAATTTTGCCAGGGAATATATCTATTCAACCCATATGCCGCCTGCCCAGGCATATGCCACAGAATTTTCCATGAGATACGTGGCTGAACATGAAGAACTGCGGAACAGACTGCGCTGCAATGTTGAGCATTTCAGAAGTGCCATGGCACAGACAGGTTATCTTCTTGGTGAATCTCATCACTCAATCCAGCCTCTGATCCTGGGCTCCTCGGAAAAGGCTGTTTCCATGAGCTCTTTTCTTAAAAGCCGCGGAATATTTGCCGGTGCCATCCGTCCTCCTACGGTGCCTAAAAACACAGCCCGGATCAGATTTACCATAACTTCGGCACATACCGGCGATGATATAGCGTTTCTTGTGGAATCATTGAAAGAGGCTGAGAAACTGCTGTGAATTCTGACGTAGGTGAAATTTTCGGATCCAGAGCTCATGAATATGACAGATATGCGAAAATACAGCATACTGTGGCTTCTGATCTTGCGGGGATCATGGCACGTGCTCTTGATTTTACGCCGCAGGAAAAGGTGATGGATCTCGGCTGCGGCACGGGAGATCTGATCTGCTGTCTCAGACCATACTGCCACGAGCCTGTTTTTTACGGCTGTGATCTTTCCTCTGATATGCTGGCGGAGGCATGTCTGAAAATTTCCGGAATTATTCCTCTGACAGCTGATTTCAACCAGTCTGATTTTCTTAAGGGAGGAAAATACGATCTCATTATGTCCTCCTTTGCCTTCCAGTGGTGCAGAGATCTGCCGTGCCTTTTTGACTATCTTTCCCGTTCCATTACTCCTTCCGGCGCTGTTGCCCTGGCTCTGCCTGTTGCGGGCTCCCTTTCTGAACTGAAGGAGTCCTTTGCCGAAATCGGATACGGCGGTTTTATTAATGATTTTCCTGCTGAAAGTCTGTGTACGGAATCTCTTCAGCGTGTGTTTGGCGGATTTTACGGTGAAGTTCGTACATATACCGTGCGTTATCCGTCATGCCGTGATATTCTTCGCAGTATAACGAGGATTGGTGCGGCGGGCCGTTTTTCATCCGGTATAGTGAATGAATGTGCGGAGAATACGGAAACTGGCGGCGGTACGAGACTTACGCCGGGCATTGTAAAGGATTTGATCAGAGTATATGAAAAGTATTCATCTGCTGATGGCGGATATGAAATTTCATACAGGGTTCTTTTTGCAGTTGCCGGAACATTCCGGAAAAGTTTTTCGGATACCGGATCTGTTCCTGCAGGCAGGACCGATGTTGCGCAGGCAGTCAATCCCCGGTGAATGAAATTCTTTCAGTCTTTGTATGTAATGGTTTTGGTTTATGAAGGTTTTTCAGGTTGTCGGAGTTCGAAAATCAGGTAAAACAGCTACTGTTGAAATACTGATCCGGCTTTTCAGACAGAAAGGCCTTCGAGTTGCCAGTGTAAAGTGCATCAACTGTCCCGTGTTTACTCTGGACGGGAATAAAAGCTCAAACACATCAAGACACAGAGCGGCCGGTGCGGACGTGGTGGTTGCTTTCGGCAGAAAAGAGGTTGATTTTATTTATCC
>CADBNP010000381.1 GCA_902796095.1 uncultured Aeromonadales bacterium
AGAGAACTTGAGCCGTTGCTGTTTCCGTCCCCTGCCGGGGAGAAGGTCAATGAGACCAAATATAAGAATAAATTCTTATGTCGAGTAAACAAAAAGTTTCCGTCCCCTGCCGGGGAGAAGGTCAATGAGACAGTCCCTCTGTAAAGCCTTGTAAATAAAGGACGCAGACAGACTTTTGCGAGCGAGAATGAAAAAAAACTAAAAAAAGTCTTTTCAACAAACTTCGTAATAATTATATAACAAATCTCCTAACAAATTCAACAAGTTAAAGCGCGCGAGCGAGAACGGTGATGTACTTCTCATTTTTTACAGATATTGAATACGATTCACAAATATACTGTTCAAAATTTAAACAGTCGTTATTAAATGAGTCCCTGACATCCTCCCATGACTTTAGACTGGGGATTCCTACTGCTCCAACAGCAGACTGCAAAGTGCTCTCGATGGATTCCTGCTGCTGACCGACAAAACATTTAACTTCACAGAAACTGCGGCTATGCCGCGTCCAGATAATTCTTCATTGAGAACAGATAATGCTTCATTGAGAACGCCAAAGTCTGTCCCTTTCAGCAGGAAAGTCTATACCTGATTATGCCTTGCATCCACGCCCTGAAGGACGTGGTTTTAAGGCATCAGATAAAAAAGAACAGATCATGAGTTGTTAAAGAACATAACCGGAACGATTTCTATCTGTTGAAACCAGAATTTTCAGAGATATTGGATAAAGGTACACTCTCAAAAAAAACTGACTGACCAAAAGAGTCAGAAAAATCCGACTCTCCATAAAAAAAATAAAACTCAGTAAAACTCAGTTAAATGCTGAGTTATCGATAAAAACAGATCACTCATTTATTCATTTCAGTTTCCTGAATTCTATTTTACAGACCCCTGTCTGATAGAGTTTTCCCTGATATCTGGAAGTTTTCAGAATGTGCGGTGCCAGGTTGTATTCCTCGCTTTCATCATGCTTATGGCGGTAAAAAATTTTTTCCGGCAGGGTTCCCCAGAAAATATCAATCACCTGCGGAACTCCGTCTTCGCCAAAAAGCGGATAGGTCACAGTTTTGGAAGCAAAACCGCATCCTCCTCCAAGAAGCAGACAGCCTTCAGGAAGCGGTTCCGCGCCTTCGAATTTTTCAACGAAATACGTGTTGTACGATTCTCCAAACTGACGTACTGCACCGAGAATGCTTTCAGCAGTATATTTGCACACGGATCTGTCGACTGTAAGAGTGAAATTAATTTTTGTACCAGGCTTAAGACATTCCCTGGTTACATTAAGCTTGCTTTCCGTGCCGTCCCTGTGGGTTTCGATTCTCTGGCAGACAGACAACTGATCTGTACTGAGCGGCTCACTGTCACCGACTATGAATCCCTTGAGAATGTCGTTTACGGCATTTCTGCGATTCTTTCTGTCGCACTCCAGCGTCCGAAATCCCCTGGCTTCAATACTGTCTGCCTGTGACTTAAGCAAAAAGCGGTTCGGCTTGTGTCTGTCGAACTTGTTATCACGTTCAATGTACTCGTCAAGCTCTCTGCGAACTTCATCCTTGAAATGATCAAATCCAGGACGATCATTCATGATTTCAGAGCTGAGAAGAACCGTCCGCAGCATGCCCTTGATACCGGAACCCGGAACATAGGGAAGTCCGTAGGGATCCTTTGCAAACTCCTGTATTTCCAGCGTTTTCAGTTCATTTTCCTCAAATGACAGATCTGAATTTTTCAGCCGGTACCTGACACAGTCTGAAATGTCCTGCAGTTTAATGTGATTCTGAGTCATCCACTCGCTGAATCTGCCGGACCGCCTGAGAAAATTCTCGTATGACGCACCAAGATTCCTTTCATTGAGTCTGGCGTACAGTTTCGGCAGATCAAATACGTGAATTGTAAGACTCTGATCTACAAGATACTCCTGCTTCATAATGCTCCTGCCGGAACCGACAAATACAGGAGAAAGAGCCGTCAGAGTTGCCTGATAGACATCAAGATGTGATTTCATGAATCAATCCCCAGAAAAATAGGTTTGCCATAGCGGAACACGGGATGAGAGCCACCTCTGCAGGCTACATTCCGGACGCTCCCCTGAAATGTTGTATTGAAGCAGCTTCCGGATTTAAGCATGTACAGATCCCTTTTCTTCATCTGCTGAGACGCAAAGGTTTCGGATGCGATAAAGCCGGAGCGCTTCACAACAGTATAGGCTCCGCCCTCCAGCGCATTCTCCAGTTCGCTGTCCTCGGGGAGAGAAATGCTGAGACTCATTACCTTTCCCTGAGTGGACTCAAGCCTTGCCGCAAGAGACGCCGGAGCATCCTGAATCTCAAATTCAAATCTGCCGGAACCGGAAGATCGCTTTCCGCCGAGACCGCTGAATGACAGATATGAAAGCAGTTCCCTGAAAAGGTCCTCAGCACCGTCATCCGTACATTTGACTATGATGTACAGTCCTGAATCATTAGAGCCGAAGCAG
>CADBNP010000382.1 GCA_902796095.1 uncultured Aeromonadales bacterium
AGGTGAAGTCTCCACCGCTACTATTCAAAGATATATAGAGACGCAAGGTTGAGAAAGGAAGACGACTCTCATCCCATCACTCAAGAGTAGTGGGTTTCCGAGCCTAGATTATTTTATGAATAGCGGTACATTTTACCATGGTCACAAAATAAGACTTACGACCATGAATAAGATTTTAAAACAGTGTAATTGTTTGATTTATAGAGAAATTATTTCTGCCGCATCAGTTCGAAAGTGGAACTGCTTTTGTTTTTGTATACATGTCCGCAGAGCGAAAAACTGTTTTTCTTTGTAAGAGAAGTTACAGTTTCAAACACGACATACTTTCCTTCCTCGGCTCCCTTTCCTGCCGGTTTTACCTCTCCGTCAACGATTACATAGTCTGAATCGTCTGTCAGTTTACCGCCGTAATAGATTTGAAGGTGATTGTCCCTGAATATGGCAACCACCTCGTTTCCAAAATGTTTGCCTTTCCATGTACCCTGCAGCCATTCAACAGTAGGATCGTCATACAGCTGTACATTTGATCCTGCTGTATTGAAATCAAGACCGTTGTCTACAGCCATTTTTCTGAACAGAGAATAAATTTCATATGCGGCCTCAAACTGCAATATGCGGAAGTTGTTTGCCCTTTTGTAAATTTTTTCTCCGCTGTCGTATACTACGCTAAGAGTATCTCCGTCCCCGGATGGAAGTCCGTCTGTATGGGAAACATAGCCGTTGTTTTTGATCAGATCGTATTTCTTTACCAGTTCCTGAAGTTTTGATGTATATCCCTGATCTTCAGTGGTGAAATCCACGATAAATGCACTGCCGTCTCTTCTGGAACTGTACATGTTCCCGCCTTTTGCTTTTATCCTGAGAGTTCCGTCGCCGTTCCTTTCAAGTGACATAGTATATGCCAGGATTTCTTTTCCTTCATATTCCGGATTTTCAATTATCATTCCGTATCTCTGGGGTTCATTGAGAGTCAGCGTGAAGGATACGATATTCTCGGAATTAATTTTCTGCGGAGCATTTTTATCGTAGTAGTCATGATGCATTCCGGCACATTCTTCACAGTTTCCTGCAAGTACGGGAATTGAGGAAAGGATATTCGCGAATGACAAAACCATAATTGTTCCAAGTAAAGCCGATTTTTTCATTTTTCTTTCGCCTGCCTCTGGTCTGACTGACGGTTAAAAACTTCTGGAGGAAGTCTCTGTTCAGGAGCTGCCGCTGCGGGAGGAGATGCAGCAGACATGACTGCAGGATAAAGCAGAACTGTTGCCGGAAGTGCAGTCATATCAAGATCAATTATTGCACAGGCAGTGGCATCCCGACAGAATAATCTATGAGATTTTTTTAAAGTTGTTACATATGATGGAGAAAACAGGGGATATTGTGTCTGTTGCTGTTAAAAATTCATTTTTTCAGAACAGAACTGACAGGATAGGATAGGATAGGATAGGATAGGATAGGATAGGATAGGATAGGATAGGATGATCCTGTAATATTCAGTAGGGCAGGGCAAAGAAGACGGCATGTCTGCGGCAGGAACTCGCAGGCTCTTTCAGACAAAATCCTCATGAACAGTGCCGGACAGAAATTTCCGGTGAACTGTACGCAGTAAAAAGGGCACTCTTCAGACTGCCCTTTTCGGTAATTTTCAGATGTTCAGGATCTTAAAGTTTTGTTGCTTCCTTGAGACTCCTTACCTTCTCTCCAAGAATGCTGAGCATCTTTTCCCTGTCATCAATATTTTCTTCAATGATTTTAACAAGGGCGGATCCGGTAATGGCTCCTGCGGCACCGTTTTTGATTGCATCTCTTACATGCTCAGGCTGGCTGATGCCGAATCCCAGCATCGGAGGAACAGCATTCATTTCCTTCAGCATGTTGACCACATGGCCTACCGGGTGACCTGCAGTCTGATTTGCTCCTGTTACTCCGGCTCTGCTTACCAGATAGATATAGCCCTGGGAGTATTTTGCGATCTTTCTCAACTGCTCATCAGTGGCATTTGGCGGAGCAATGAATATCAGATCTATCTTGTTGTCGGCTGCGGCCTTTGCCCATGGCAGACCGTCCGTTTCAAACATTTCTACAGGAACATCGGCAATCAGCACACTGTCAACGCCGGCATCTGCAGCCATTTTGAAGAAGTTTTCAATGCCCGGTCTGTAGACAAGGTTGATGTACATGAGCAGACCGATTGGAGTGTCAGGATATTTTTCTCTTAATTTTTTGATTATTCCGAAGCATTTTGGAGTGTTGGCACCGTTCTGCAGAGCTCTGCGGTCGGCTGTCATTATGACCGGACCGTCGGCACCGGGATCCGAGAAGGGAATACCGACTTCAAGAGCATCGGCTCCGTTCTTCAGATATGTGTCCAGCACATCAAAACTGTCCTCAACAGTAGGATGACCGAGCACGGCAAACGGAACAAAGGCGCCTTCATTCTTGGCCTTTAGTTTTTCAAAAAGCTGGGCATAGCGTGACATTAGATCATACCTCTCTCTTCTAAAATTTTAGTAACTGTGAATATATCCTTATCTCCGCGGCCGGAAAGGTTGACAAGCAGAAGCTGCTCCTTTTCCGGATTGTTTCTGGCCATGCGGAGAGCGTGAGCCAGAGCGTGGGAGGATTCCAGGGCAGGAATGATGCCTTCATGACGTGAAAGATCCATAAATGCGCTCAGAGCCTCCTCATCCGTTGCATTGACATAATCAACTCTGCCGATGGATTTCAGATATGCATGTTCAGGACCTACGGAAGGAAAATCAAGTCCTGCCGAGATCGAGTGTGACTCGTCTATCTGACCGTATTCATCCTGCATATTGTAGGAATGGGCACCGAAGAAAATGCCTTCAGTTCCGTGACCGAGCGGGGCACCGTGCTTGCCGGTCTCCACACCCAGACCGCCAGGCTCGACACCGTAGATTTTCACATCCTTTTCCTTTATGAAATCTGTGAACAGACCGATGGCGTTGGATCCGCCGCCGACGCAGGCTATGATCGCATCAGGAAGTCTTCCTTCGGCCTTCAGGATCTGCTGCTTTGCCTCCTCGCCGATAACTTTCTGGAACTCCTTTACCAGTGAAGGGAA
>CADBNP010000383.1 GCA_902796095.1 uncultured Aeromonadales bacterium
TGGACTGCTCCGGTCTCACCATTGTCCCATCCTTTATCGATCTTCAGGTAAACGGTTGCGGCGGTCTGACGTTCAATGACGATCCATGCGTTTCCGTGCTGGAGCATATGCTTTCCGTCAACCATAAAACAGGAACCGCGGTATTTCTTCCTACCCTTGTGACCTGCTCCGACGGACTTATCCTCAAGGCTTTGAAAAGCATTCGCAGATTTCATGAAATACATGGAAAACATTCAATTCCCGGACTTCATCTTGAAGGTCCTTTCATCAGTCTGGAAAAATCCGGAATTCACGACAGACGGTATGTCAGAGCACTGGATCAGTCAACATTTGAAACGATTCTTGAATATGCCGGTGAACTGGCACTTATGACCGTATCCCCGGAGCAGCTGACAGAGAATCAGGCGGAAAAACTTTCAAAAGCCGGCATCCGGCTATCTGTTGGACACAGTGCCTGCAGTCATGAGCTGGCACTTAAATATCTCCGAAAATATTTTACCTCCGCCACTCACCTGTATAACGCCATGACTTCGGTTGTCAATGCCAGAACTCCGGGGATCCTCTGCTCTGCCGCTGAAGCTGAGCTGTACGCCGGAATCATTGCCGACAACAGACATGTTCATCCTGATCTTGTCAGAATGGCCTTTAAAATTTTCGGACGCAAGCTTTACCTGGTCACCGACGCACTGGCTTCCGCCGGAGCAGATCCTGATTTTAAAACCTTCAAGTTCTGCGGAAAAGATGTTTACATAAGAGAAGGAGGCTTCTGTTCAGATGAGAACGGAACCCTGGCCGGTTCTTCGCTGACAATGAATGCAGGTGTGAGAAACCTTGTCCGGACATGCCGCATACCTGAGAAGAATGCCTTTGCCATGGCATCGGAAATCCCTGCTGAAGTAATCGGTCTAGCCGAAACCGGAAAACTCTGTCCCGGCTGCTCTGCAGATATCGCCATACTTGATGAAAACTATGAGGTAATCAGAACCATTTCCCAGGGTATGACGGTATATCAGAAACAGAACTGATCGCTGAATTAAAAAACAGGTGAATGAGGAAAATTTCATGAACTACGCCATAATTTCAGATATTCACGGATATGCAAACCCTCTTGCGGCAGCCCTTAACTGCGCAGACAGATATGACTGCGAACAGCTGCTTTTGCTGGGAGATCTGATTTATCACGGTCCGAGAAACACTATTGTTGCAGATCATGATCCTCAGACCACCGCATCACTGCTTAATGAACGCAGAAACATGATCATTGCAGTCAGAGGCAACTGCGATGCTGAAGTAGATCAGACAATACTGCAGTTTCCGATTATGTCTCCTACCAATATTCTGATGTCAAAAAAGCACCGTATTTTCATGACTCACGGCCACCATTTCACACCGGTAAATTCTCCTCTGCAGCATGGAGACATATTTCTCTTCGGTCATACCCATGTATCCTTTTTTGATTCTACGGACGGGATCAACATTTTTAATCCTGGCTCTGTTTCCCTTCCTAAAAAGACATCCATAAGAACCATGGGTGTCCTCTCCGAGGAGGATCACAGGATCATGGTTGTTGATATCGATACCTGCAAGGTGCTGAGAACAGAGTACCTGGTACAGTAATCTGTTCTGAACTGAACAAATCAGAATACCCCGGCACAAACATCAGAGAACCGAGAATTCCGGAATTTCTGCATATGGTAAAGCTTCAGTTCAGTATCTTACCGTGAATTTTCTATATCTTCCCGCGAAGACTTCCATGTTTTGACCATACATCTCCTGTTCCGGAAATATCCGGAATTTAAGTCAGCGAAACATCAGAATTTCACAATACGGTTCCGGA
Organism: uncultured Aeromonadales bacterium; assembly: GCA_902796095.1. Classification (GTDB taxonomy): domain Bacteria; phylum Pseudomonadota; class Gammaproteobacteria; order Enterobacterales; family Succinivibrionaceae; genus UBA2804. Next base: position 1,838 of record CADBNP010000383.1, read on the forward strand.
CGGAAACCCGTAATAAACTTAAGTGCTATTGTAAAAACCCGCCTTGTAGTATAATCCTCACATTGAAGTTTATCCTGTTCAGACAGTTTTTTCTTCGGATCGAAAAACAGAAAACTGTTATCGTTAGTTTAACTGAGATTTGCGTTCAGCAGGGATACAGTCCGAAAATCTGTCTGGCTGTTTACGTTTTCAAAGCAGTGACTCCCGCAGTCAGCGGGAGCTGCCGCTTAAGTTTTAAGCAGCTTTATATGAAAATTATTCACAGTAAAGCTCCGGCAACAGAATTTTTTTATTTTTTTGAATGAGGATCATATGGAATATCGTATTGAAAAAGATACCATGGGTGAAATGAAGGTTCCTGCAGACAAGTACTGGGGAGCACAGACTCAGAGAAGTTTCCAGAACTTTAAGATCGGCATTGAAAAGATGCCTGCTGAAATCATCGAAGCCTTTGCAATTTTAAAGAAATCCGCAGCAACAGCAAACTGCAGACTTGGCAAGCTTGAAGAGAAAAAGAAGGATCTGATTGTAACCGTATGTGACGAAATCCTTGCCGGAAAACTGGACGGCAACTTCCCTCTGGCAGTATGGCAGACAGGAAGCGGTACCCAGTCAAATATGAACACCAACGAGGTAATCGCCAACAGAGGCAACGCCATTGCAGGCGAAAAACTGCTGCACCCTAATGACACCGTCAATATGTCCCAGAGCTCAAACGACACATTCCCTACCGCTCTTCACATTGCTGCAACCCTCGGCATCCAGAACAGACTTCTTCCAGTTCTTGACACCTTTATTGAAACACTGAAGAGACTTGAGGAAGAAAACAAAGGTATCGTAAAGAGCGGTCGTACTCATCTTCAGGATGCCACTCCGATCGCATTCTCTCAGGAAATCAGCGGCTGGAGGGGAATGGTTGAGCAGTCAAAGAACATGCTTCTCGCAGCTCTTCCTTTCATCAAGCAGCTGGCTCTCGGCGGTACAGCAGTAGGTACCGGAATCAATTCTCCTAAGGGTTTCGGTGTTGAAGCAGCCAAAGCAGTATCTGAATTCACCGGAATCGACTTTGTTTCTGAAGAAAACAAGTTCCACGCCTTAACCTCCAAGGATGCAGTCACCTTTGCCCACGGAGCTCTCAAGGCTCTTGCTGCAAACATGCTGAAAATTGCCAATGACGTGCGTTTCCTTGCCAGCGGTCCGCGCTGCGGTCTCGGCGAAATCAGAATTCCGGAAAACGAGCCGGGAAGCTCAATCATGCCGGGCAAGGTTAATCCGACTCAGTGTGAATCCATGACCATGGTTGCCGTACAGGTAATGGGTAATGACACAACTGTGGGTGTTGCCGCATCCCAGGGCAACTTTGAACTTAACGTGTTCATGCCTGTAATTGCCTACAATTTCCTCCAGTCAGTGAAGCTTCTTGCTGAAGGCATCACATCCTTCCACGACAACTGTGTAAAGGGCATCACCGCCAACAGAGAAAAGATGTCTTACAACCTTCATAATTCTCTTATGCTTGTAACTGCTCTTAATCCGTACATCGGTTATGAAAATGCCGCTAAGACAGCAAAGAAGGCCTACAAGGAAAATATTTCTCTGAAGGAATCCTGCGTACAGCTCGGTTTCCTGACAGCAGAAAAATTCGATGAAGTTTTCCATCCGGAAGAAATGATTTAAGGTTTTGACTAACGTCAACGTACATGAAAA
>CADBNP010000384.1 GCA_902796095.1 uncultured Aeromonadales bacterium
AGCAAAGTAATGCATCTTGCGATCATGAAATACCTTTGATCCAGTTCCAGGGTAAGTCTGAACTTGTCTTTTATGCTTCGGTTGAGATCGGATGAATTCATAACAGCACCAAGTTGCTCATCCTGGAGTGTAAACGGAGGGTTTCCGTTGGCCGCACGGTAGTACTTTGAATAGTGATCAGAGATAGTTCCCACAAGATTGTATCCAAAAAACTGCAAAATTCCAGGATAGTAGTTGGTGTTGGTAAGGATAGTCTCCATATGCGGATAGCGATCTACTTGGAATCCAAGATAATGCAAAGGGCGGGAAAGCAAATTAAGAGCATCAGTCGGAGAAAGCGGCTTTATACAAAGAGGCGTTCCCAACTGTCCGAATATACCGTTCTCAGCTACGGCATTCTTGGCACGGCACACATTGTGAAGACCCGCAATAACGAATTTGAAATTGTTTTTCCTGTCTCGCCACAAATCGACCAGAGGCTGCAGCTGGATGTATTTCGTCGCTGAAATAGCATCCAGGAAATCATCAACCTCATCTATAAAAAGGTAAAGACTGATGGATTTCTTTCTGATAGCGGTTTTAAGCTGCTTGCACATGGATAAAAGATCATCGCAGTTTCTAAGCTCTATCATTCCACCGGTCTTCTTGGATATATTAGCGATCAGCGTTGACACCACTTCGCTCTCGCTTCGAATTCTTACAATGGATGTGTAGATGGCGTAAACATTATCAGCAGGACGGTTGCAACGGCTTTCTGCCCGCTCAAGCAGCGCAGTCTTTCCAAGCTGTCTTCCTCCGTAAACCACGCAGGCTCCATTCATATCAATAATTGCATCAAGCTCCTTAATCCGACCGAAAAACATTTCATCAGCAGTCGATCCTCCATCGCGGACAAAAGGCTGATAGAATGTGTAAGGCAGGGTACACTGGAGCAAAGCTGGCAACCGTTCTGTACCACCAAGAGTGGCGAGATACATAAATAGAACCTGATCAATCAAAAGAAAGTTGTTCTGACGTGTTGTCTTGTGGTAAAGTTCTCCTATAAGACGTCTGCTGGCAGAATCTATGGCACGGTCAATAAGCACAATTGAAATGCGCCTTAAATCAAGATTTGTTATTTTGTCCACTAGTTCCTTTTCTGTATGTTGTTTACCAAGGACAACAACATTCACAGGTGATTTCATTTGAGTTCCGAAAAAAGCAATCGGATGCTGATAGTCAGCCCGACTTCTGGACTCTGCAACAACAGTAAGTTGGAAAAGTTCAATCGTCGTGTTGTTTACTCTGATGCATTTCTGGACATTGAAACCAAGGAAGCTAAAAAAACTGGATATATGCTCTGCTTGAGTCGGAACATTACGGGACGGCCAGCAGTTGATAACCTTTTTCAGAGACTCCTTTTCTGAATTCGGCCAGTCAGTAGGAATTCGATGCTGCAGAAAATCCCATGCGTATTTTCTGAGAGTTTTATCCTTGTTGCGTATGCATTCCTGATAGAACGGCACATAAACGTCATCACCAAGAAACTCCCTGAAGTAACTGGTTTCATGCATCTGATCAAGTCCCGGGACCAGTTCGTGAAAACCGGCATCATACCGGTTAAGATACTCCTCAGTAACAGCAAAGTTGCGGTCCACCTCAAGAAGTCTTTTAGCTTCTTTAAGCAGAACCGAATCGGGATCGCTAAGAAGATGCTGTTCCAGCTTCGGCTTGAGATCCGCCTTCCTGACCTCCTCATACTCCTCAATCTGCGTTTCAAGAGCTCGAAGTAGTCTCCCCCAGCTGCCAAATTCCTTCCGCTCATAAAAATCATCCTTGTACTGAGTCATTATGCCCAAAAGATTTTCTTTGGCTATTTCATCAATCCGGTTATAGGTATAAGCAAGCTCAAGAATTTCTTCAAATTTTGTTTTTCGTGCATCTGCCAGTTCTCTGGCCTCTCTTATCTGCGTTTCAGAGATCTCATAGACATCATCTCTGCTACCGAGAGCAAGTCCTATCATATGAAGTTGATGCAAATTGTCCTTCATACTGTAATCTGCTGAAACCGAAAGATTGCTGCCGAGAATCTCAGAGGCTGCCTGCTCAAGGACTAATGGTTTGTTCTTGCACAGAATATGTCTAATAGCGTTGCGCCACGGCTCATAGTACTTGACTTCCCTCATCGAATGATCAACATACGGAGTGCCATCCTCATTCAATGAGACGATGCCGGTACACAGAAGCGAAGAGTAAATTTCAAGATTGCTATGTCTGCCACTGATGTAGTTCTTAGCATAAAGAAGCATCCACAACAGAACATTTGCATACCTGTCCTTTTTCCATGAATTGTCCTGAATTATCAGTTTAATCTGTTCAAGTATTTCCGTCTTGATAGAACGCAGTTTCTGGATGTTTTTTTGTTTGGAGTTGCGGCTGTTGATCTGATCAACCCATCTAATCATAAGATTAAGACGGATAGTTATCTGACGTATAACCTGCTGTCTTGCGATATACTCAAGTTTAAAATTATTCTTAGGATTGACCTTACCCCAACCTTCAGTAAGTTTGGTATCGATTTTATAATCTTTGATATCGTATTCACCTGTGCTTTCGTCACAGTAATCGACCAGAATTTCATGAATCAGACCTATACTCTCATCGTCTCTCTGATTGTTCGCAATCATTTCCATGGAAGTATAAAAATCGCTGTTCTTGCCAAAAAGAAGATTGTAGAGCAGAGGAAGAGTCCTCATGCTCCTGTGCGGAGTCTGAAAAGTAAGATGAGTCATAGCCTCACGACTCAGAGTCCGCATATACTCTTCATATTCCTCTTCAGTACCAAGAAGTGCCACAACAGTCGGAGAAAAACCGGTAGAAGAATAATCCCGTATTTCAATGAATTTGCTGAACAGTTTTTTGAACGGCACATAATTGCTGAAATAATTCATAAACTCACTTAGGAACATATCAGTCTGATCTTTAAGACCGTAATCAAATGCCACAGAAGGTGTGAGCATTGCAAACAGATAGGAAGACAGCATTAGTGCCTTGTTGTCATTATCAGGATCGTCAAAGGCACTTGACAGGGTTTGAGACGAGTATGAATGCTGATCGTCCAGCATGAGGTGTGTTGCCAGTTTAATCTGCAACGAAAGTTTTTTAGTAAGAGGTCGATCGCTCTCCAGTGCAGCTCCATCTGCCAGCAGCACAGTCTGCACAATAATCTGGGAAAGACTGTTCTTAGTCTGGTACGGTTCCTGAAGAAGGCTGTTCATGACCTGACAAAATGTTTCATCAGAAGGAACTTTCTTTGATTTCACAAGAATGCTCAACTCGTTCTCAGCATTCGTTTCAGTAGCCGGATCATTTTCAGATAACTGAATACGTATGCCAGAACCTGTTTCTACTTC
>CADBNP010000385.1 GCA_902796095.1 uncultured Aeromonadales bacterium
AAAAATGCATATTACATGAATTATTATGGTACTTTAGATTAACGTCACTTTTTCATTCTATTACTTGAATGCTGTCGATACACGTATAAAAGGTACAATAAGTTTTAGGAAAATTAAAATCCAGTTTTGTCTCGTAACAATGTGTGCTTAGATCCTTTAGTTCGCATCACCCACATCATGTACATGATAAACATATCCTAACATTCCATTTTATAATATAATTTGTTAGTACTTACGATTTTTAGAGTCGCGTTTTGACCATTAGATCACGATACAAAAACATAGACGCAGATAAAATGATACTGTACAACTGTAAAGGTAGAAAATTAGTTAAAACACTAACAAACAAAATAAAAACAATCAGATTTTTAGTATATGCGATAATTGTCACTAAAATAGTAAAGTGACTTGAATGATTTAGCATCTATATTTGCACGTCTTCAAAACTCTTTCGTGCACTATGATTTCCTACTAAAATCTAGTGAAAAACTTTGAATACTATATCATTCTGTGTAAATTTGTTAGTCAATCATAAAGAATCAGAGTAAGAACAGGAAAACATCACATGCAATCAGACAGCAAAGAAGAAATTCTCGAACAGGATCTCAGCGAAAAGAGCAGCAGAAGAAACAACTTCGGCATCCGGCTGTTTTTTGAAGAACACACTGAATTTCCGGATCTAAAATTCATGCTGAAAGTAATGTCCCAAAAACTTGGAAAGACAGAAAGTCCGATGCACAGTGACAATCTGGTCATTTTCACTCCGCAGAAGTATGCCATACAAACATCAGATGAAGGACTTCCTCCACCGCAGCTGCTTCTGATGAAATGTACTGAAATCGATGAATCTCTCATGGATCCTGTAGCAGAGAGTCAAACCAGGAACTGTCCCGAATCAAAGGAAATCATGAACCGATGCAGGTATCAGATCGTCGCCTCTGATATGCTGACTTCAGTCCTCGATACGGCGAATCGTACAAAACTTATCACCAGATATACGGAAGCCCTGGCAGAAATGTTCCCTACATGCCAGGCAATTCTGTTTGATAATTCAAAGAAAATTCATACGCGAGAGTCGATTATCCACTGTGACGTGCCGGAACCGATAAGATTTGTTTATTACGCCATCAATGTCAGATTCTTCAGAATAGAGGAAACCAGCGACTTCCTGGTAGATACTCTGGGTATGGACACACTGTTTCGTCCTGATTTACAGTATCATTTTCACGATCTGGATCCTAATTTCGTTATAAATCACGCCTACAATATGGCACTGCAGTTACTCAGCAGCGAAGAGGAAATAGAATCCGGTGATACGGTTAACGGAATTGAAGACGGAGAAATTACAGATAATGTAAGATGGAAAGTTCAGTATGAGGATTCTATGATCCAGCCGTCCAGAACTGTACTTGATGTCAACACGGGAAGATTCGCATCTGGTAACAGAGGAAGTTAAAGACTTTTCCAGGAGATTGCCCTGCACTGCTCTTAACTGCTGCAGATACCCGGCTGGGATTAAAGCCTTTCACCAGATTTTCATCCTGCTTTCTGACTTTTGTCGAACAGGAATTTACCGGTTAAAGCCGTTTGGCAGGTTACAGATAAAACCGCTGAACTCAGGTTTGGAAATGATTTTTGAAGGAAATGATAATGAACACTAATAATTGCCCTGGTGTGCTATGGGACGATAATCCGGTAGATATTACCAGCGAAGCAAATTTTATCTGGAGCATAGCCAACAAATTAAGAGGCGTCTATATGCCGGATAAGTATGGCGACGTTATTATCCCCATGACCATTATCAGACGCCTTGAATGTGCACTTAATGCGACCAGGAACAAGGTTGTATCCGCTTTTAAGCAAGATCCGAAACTGCCGGAAAAGTATTTTGAAAGATTGTCAGGATTTCAGTTTTACAATACCAGTGAATTTACACTGAAGGAACTGCTGAACGATCCTGATCAAATCGAAACAAACTTCATAACCTACATAAAAAGTTTCTCCCCAAATGCCCAGCAGCTGCTGAATGGCGAAGACTGCCTTAATATGAGTTCTCACATCAAGACCATGAATAAAGGCGGATGCCTGTATTCTGTCGTTAAGGAATTTTCACAACTGGATTTGTCACCGGAAACATACGACAGCATTAAGATGGGATATATCTTCGAAAATCTTATAGGAAGATTCTTCCAGAATGTAGATGCAGGTCAGTTCTATACAGGCAGAGATATCATCAAGCTATGCGTCTCCCTGCTAATATCTGAAGGAGCAGATGATTTAGGCGGTGCCGGCAAGGTCATAACCGTGTGCGACCAGGCATGCGGAACAGGCGGTATGCTTTCTACGGCTTATAACTATCTCAAACACTATTATCCCGACTCTGATGTTCGACTTTTTGGACAGGAAATTAACGGAGTATCTCACGCTGTCGGTCTGGCTGAAATGCTGATTAAAGGTCAGAGAGCAGAAAATTTTCGCCATGTAGATACGTTGAAAGAGGACTGCTTTTCTGATATCAAGATGCGGTTTGTGCTTGAAAACCCTCCTTTTGGTACTCCATGGGGAGGAAAGGATGCCAAGGAAGGACAGGAGAAAGCAGTAAATAAGGAATACAATAAACGTACAAACGGCAACAGCCGATGGGGAGCTGGCCGGCCTGGAACCGGTGATGCCCAACTTCTGTTTGTTCAGTCAGCTTTGGCAAAACTTGATGAACAGCACGGAAGAGCAGCCATAATTGAAAACGGTTCACCTCTGTTTACCGGTGGCACCTCTTCAGGAGAATCTCAGATCAGAAAATACCTTCTTGAAAAAGATCTGCTCGAGGCCATTATTCAGATGCCGACAGATCTGTTCTACAACACCGGTATTTCGACATACATCTGGATCCTGTCCAAGAACAAGAGACCTGAACGCAGGGGCAAGATTCAGCTGATTGACGCTTCCGGCATCTGCCATAAGCTTCGCAAGCCTCTTGGCAACAAGAAGAATGAATTTTCTCCGGAAGATCGTGCAGAAATCTCAAAACTGTACGCCGATTTCAAGGAAAACGACAAGGTAAAAATCTTCAAAAATTCAGAATTCATCTACAAAGAATATGCTGTTATGCAGCCACTGCAAAGAAGCTACAGCATTACCAAAGAAAGCATTGAAAACATGCTGCAGAAAGGTGCATTGAACGCGCTATGGGATGAAACCAAGATTGCTGAGTATGAAGAACAGGGAACAGCCATTTCTGCAAAAGACCGGAAGAAATATGATGAATACCTGAAAACCAAACCTCTATACGACTCTATTTTAGAAAAACTGAATTCTGCCGTTTCCGAGAAGAAGTGGATGTCGCCAAAGGAATTCACTCCGGTACTGGGAGGAATTTTAGACTCTCTGGAAGTTGATAAGAAGATCTTCGATAAACTGATGGACGGATTATCCGTTATGGATAAAAACGCAGAAATCCAGAAGGATAAAAAAGGCAACATCATTTACGATAAGGAATCAAAGGATACTGAGATAGTAAAATTTGATGAAAATATCGATGATTACATGGCAAGAGAAGTATGGCCTCATGTTCCTGATGCAAAATGGTTCTGGGAAGA